>NZ_JBEZZB010000395.1:0-1020 GCF_040638955.1 Actinoplanes sp. NPDC024001 | reverse complement strand
CTTCCATCAGTTGGCCGAAGCGTTCAACGGCCTGCTCGGCGCGGGTCATGGTGGGAAAGGAAAAGTAGCGCATGGCCTCGGGATCGGACCAGATGGCAAACAGCGCGCGCCAATCATCCTGATGGGGAGGACGCAGGCCCAGGCGTTCAGTGGTGAGGAGAAAGGGGGCGAAAAAGGGCAGGGTCATAAGGTGCTCGTCCGTGAAAGTCACGGGCGAATGCTGCCGGGATTGGGCGGGTTGCACAAGGGTCAAGGAAAGAGGACGACGGGAAGCAATTGCTCCACTTAATAGGAAGCATTACTATTCACGCCCCGCCTCCCCAGTGCACCCAGATGACTCCTCAGCCGCCCCGCAGAACAGGCTTTTTCGAGCACTATGAAGAGTTGATCGGGACCTGGACGCGCCGCCTGAGAAACCGTCAGCAGGCCGAAGACCTGGCCCACGACACTTTTGTGCGGGTGCTTGAGTCAAAATCCAGCGCAGTTGAGCAACCTCGTGCCTATCTGCATCAAACGGCGCGCAATATCGCAGTTGACGCCTATCGTCGCGAAGACCGTCGGGAGGCGATGACGCTGGAGGCCTTTGATCAGCGTTCTCCCCACAGTGGCGACCCGGAGCATTTCATGCACGCGATCCAGCTGGCGGATTCCATCGAGCGAGCCTTGGCCGAGTTGCCGCTTAATTGCCGCAAGATTTTCATCTGGCAAAAGATCGAAGGCCTGACCCAGCAGGAAATCGCCGAGCGCCTGGGCCTGTCTAAAAACATGGTGGAAAAGTATATGATCCGCACCCTGCGGCATCTACGTGACCGCCTGGACGCTATGGCCCCATGACCAATGCCCGCTTTGAAACAGGATCTTCCATGATGGATACCCGTGAGTGTGCCTGCGGCAGTGCGACGGCCCGCGATGAGGCAGCGCAGTGGTTTGTGCGTGTGCAGGACAGCCCGTTGAGCGTCGAAGAACGCGAGCGTTTTGATGCCTGGCGTGCGGAGCATGCCGAGCACCAGTACGAATTTG
>NZ_JBEZZB010000394.1:0-1037 GCF_040638955.1 Actinoplanes sp. NPDC024001 | reverse complement strand
GCCGAGCGCGCCCTGGCCGAGCGCAGCGCCGAGCAGCGCGGCCTGGCGGACCGGCGGGCCGACAAACTGGCCGGGATCCGCGCCGTCGAGCGGGCCACGGCCCGGCGTGACGAGGCCCGGACGACGTCGACGGACTCCGACGCCACCGTGAAGCGCGAGACCACGGCCAAGCCCCGCACCGACCAGGCCAGGCCGGCCGAGGAGGGAACCGAGGCCACCGCGGCGACCGCCGTCGCGGCCACGCAGACCGGTGCCGTCACCGCCGCGGTGAACGCCGCACCGGTCGCCACCGGCGGCGAGGGCGGGGCCGTGATGAGCGTGCCGTCGGAGCCCACCGCCGCGGAGAACGTGACCGCGGTCGGCGGCGGCCCCACGGCAGCCGGTCCCACCACCCCCCAGGTCGCACCCGCAGCCGGCGCGACGCCTGCTGGACCGGCACCCGCCGAGTCCGGCGTGCCGACCGGCACGGCGCCGGCCGGCGCGCCGCTGCCCGGGATGCCGGGCCAGACCGCGGTCGCCCCCATCGACCCGACCGGTGTCGCGGGCCGGACCGGCGCCCCGGCTCAGACCGCCGTCCCGGACCAGGCCGTTCCGGCCGTCCAGCCGGGTGTCACCGGCCAGCCCGGCGTCGCGGCCCCGACCGGCATCGCGGCTCAGCCCGGCACGGTGACCCCGACCGGCGCCGCGGCCCAGGCCCTCGCGGGCCAGCCGACCGTGGCGCCGCAGGCCGGCGTCACCGAGCAGCCGGCCGCCACCACGCCCACCGCACCCGCCTATCCGGCCGCGCCGACCGGCACGGCCCCGCAGGCAGCGCCCACCGACGCCACGGCGACGACGAGCCCGGCGCCGACCGCCGTCACGCCGGAGACCGGCACCGCCACCACGAACCCGGCACCGGTGCCGACCGAGAACGCCGCACCGGCCGAGGCGCCGGCTGCCGCATCGGCCCCGGCGGCCGCCACGGAGGCTGCCCCGGACACGCCGGCGACGACCGCACCGACCGGCCTGCCGGCGGGCGCCGCGATGACCGCACCGAC
>NZ_JBEZZB010000393.1:0-1052 GCF_040638955.1 Actinoplanes sp. NPDC024001 | reverse complement strand
CCGGTGGTGGCGGCCGCGCGGTGCAGCAGGGCGTTCAGGTGGTCGTCGCGCGCCGCGGCCACCCGCGCGAGGGCGGCGTGGGCAGCCTGCCGGCGGCCCACCGGTGCCTCGGCGTAGGCGCAGGCCCGCAGCAGCGGCGAGACGAAGCGCACCTCGTCCCCGCTGACGGTGATCAGCCCGGCCCGCTCGGCCGGCTCGAAGTCGCGCAGCCGGTCTTCGGCGCCAGCCGCCGGTTCGAGTCCGGGCAGCCTGCCGTCGGCGTATCCGCGGTCGAACCCGGTCCAGCTCGCCGTCGCGGGCTGCTCATCCGGGTCGCAGGCGCTGGTCGCGTCGCTGACGGTGGCCGGGTCGCCGGCGCTGGTCGCGGTGCCGGCGGTGGCCCTGTCGGTGACGGTTGCGGCGTGGCCGGTCGTGGCGGGGTCGCTGACCGAAGCCGCGTCTCGCGCCGCGGCGGCAGCGAGGACATCGGTGAGGGGCGCCTGTGGCAGCGCGGCCGCGAGCAGCACAAGCTCCCGGGTCGGTGCGGGCAGGGCGTCCAGCTCGGCCCGGTACCGGCGGCGCAGCGAACTGCCCGGCGGCAGTGTCTCCGGCGGCGGCGCGTAGCCGCGGCGCTGTTCCGGGCTGAGCGCGTCCACCAGGTCGAGCAGCGCGGCCGGGTTGCCGCCGCTCAGCTCGGCCACCGCCGCCGCGACCTCTTCGGCGAGGTCGGGCGCGTGGTGGGCGAGCAGCTCCCGGGCCGCGTCCGGCGTGAGCGGGGCGAGCCGGCGCACCGGCAGGCCGCCGGTCTCGGTGCCGGCCGGCACGGTGGCGAGGATCGCGAGCCGTTCCCCGCCGGCCCGCCGGGCGGCGAAACTGACCGCCTGCCAGCTCGGCGTGTCCAGCAGGTGCGCGTCGTCGAGCAGGCAGAGCACCGGCTGGTGCCGCGCGGCTGCGGCGAGCAGGCCGAGCACGGCGAGAGACGGGTTCACGCTGGTGGACCCGGGTCTGGTGTTCATCCCGCAGTGGCGGCCGGACCCGGGCGACGAGGTCGACGAACACCCGGAGCGGGTGGG
>NZ_JBEZZB010000392.1:0-1067 GCF_040638955.1 Actinoplanes sp. NPDC024001 | reverse complement strand
ATCTACTGTGCCTGACCGATGACCTGGTGCTCCATGTCTCGGCTTCGCACCTCGGCGATCCGTATGTGCTCGGCTTCATGGAGCGTCTGGGGCGTAGCAAGGTCCGCTATACCCTGCAGAAGCACCCGTTGCCGGAGATTCGCGAACTCTATGCCAACGCAGCGGCCGTGCGGCCGGCGATCGCTGTCGCCAAGCCGGTCGGTCTGATCGAAGAAACCACGCCTCGGCAAGTGCAGGTGCAACGTCTCGTCAAGGACGCGATGACCTGCGGCGCGAGCGATATCCATTTGACCATCGACAAGACACGGCATACCGCGCTCGTTGAGTACCGGGTAAATGGGGATCTGGTCGTCAAGGACCAGATCCGGGCGGAAGATGGTCAAGCTATCGCTTCGACCATCTACCAGTCGATGTGTGACGTAGCGGATCCAACCTACAACGACCTCCAACCGCAAGATGCCCGTCTGAAGCAGTCCTTCGTGAAGGCCTGGGGCCTGTATGGCGCCCGCATCGCGACCAGGCCGACCGACAAAGGGACGTTGATGGTCATGCGGTTACTGCGGAGCTCGGCCGGCGGGTCGCTGGAAGAGCTCGGCTATCTGCTGGAACAGATCCAGCTGATCACGCGCATGATCCAACGCCGCAAAGGGATCATCATTTTTTCTGGCCCGACCGGCTCAGGTAAGTCGACCACCCTACAGCGCGTGTTGAGCGACCTGCTGGAGCTGTTTGAGTACTAGATCCGCTTGCTGACGATCGAGAACCCACCGGAATACGAGATCGGCAAGGGTAGGGCGATTCAAACCCCAATTCTATGCGACTCGGACGATGCTGAAGCGGTATCCCAGGAGTGGGCGCGCTCGATCTCCAACACGCTTCGTCTCGATCCCGATGTCCTGATGGTGGGTGAGATCCGCGATCTCGCGACCGCAAAGGCGGCTTTCACTGCCGCGATGACAGGGCACCAGCTGTGGACGACGCTCCACGCGAACGATCTCGTCGCTATCGTTGAGCGCCTGAAAGACCTCGGCATTGAGATAAGTCTCCTGACGGATCCCATGTTGATG
>NZ_JBEZZB010000391.1:0-1091 GCF_040638955.1 Actinoplanes sp. NPDC024001 | reverse complement strand
TGGGCGTCGGCGCCGGGCGACCGCGACGGTCAGCGCGACGGCCGCGCCTGCCATGGCTACGCCGGCGATCAGGGCTCCGGCCGGGAGGCTCGGTGTGCGGGCGACGGCGATCGGCTGCGGGGCGGCCGCCGGTGAGGAGGGGGAAGCCGTCTGCGGTGAGGAAGGCGGCAGTGATGAGGGCGATGGTTGCGCCGACGGCGACACGGGTGGGGCGTCCGGCAGCGGATACCGCTTGATCTCCGCGTTGCTGCCCTCCGACACCGTCAGCAGGGCAGTGCCGTCCCGGCTGTAGGCGATGGCTTCGCCCTGCGGCTCGTCCGGCAGCGGGATCACGCGCGGCTCCCCCTGAGTGATCGCCGTGACCAGGTCGCCGCCGCCGGGCACGTCGAACTCGAAGGCGTCCGCGTAGGTCCGCAGGACCACCCGCCGGCCGTCCGCGCTGGTCGCGCCGCCGGTGATGACGAACCGGCCGGGCAGGCCGAACGGGTTGCCGGTGGCCGATGCGGGGATCGGGAAGGTGCCGGCCTTGCGCATCGGCGTGGGCTTGCCGGCAGACAGGGGTGAGCCGGGGACGTAGAGGCCGGCTGTCATCGGGTCTTTGGTGACCACCACCGGCGTGCCGTCGGCGCCGATCAGCAGTGCTTCCGCGTCGTGCGGACCGTCCGGGTAGGTGAGGCGGAACAGGCGTGGGGTGCGCGATCGGGGCGACAGCCGCCACAGTGCGATCGTCTCCCGGTTACGGCCGTTGTCGCCGATGTCGGCGACCCACAGTGTGCCGTCGGGGCCGCGGGCCAGGTCTTCCGTGTCCCGCGGCCGGGACGGGTAGGGCACGCTGCGAGCCACCCCGCACCGGCGGTTGAGGAAGAAGATGCGGCGGCCGTCCGGGTCGTCGGCGCCGTCGTTAATCACCACGTAGCCGGCGCCGTCCGTGGCCAGCCCGGAGATCTCGATCAGCCGGTCGTCGCCGATCCGGCACACCGGCTCGGGCGCGGCGCTCCCGACTGCCATCACCGGGGCGGCACGCCCGACGGCCACCGCCGGGGCGGCCACGGCCAGGGCGGCCACGGCCGGGGCGGCGGGCACGGCCGCGG
>NZ_JBEZZB010000390.1:0-1099 GCF_040638955.1 Actinoplanes sp. NPDC024001 | reverse complement strand
CTGTACTGACCCGAGAGGTTGGGGATGCGGCTGGCGGGTGGTAGGCCGTTGAGCGCGGTGTGTCCGCGATGGTGATTGTAGGTATGGAGCCAGGCGGGCAGAGCTTCGCGGCGTTCGGTTTCGGTGCGGTAGGCGCGGGCGTAGGCCCATTCGTCGAGCATGGTGCGGTTGTAGCGTTCGACCTTGCCGTTGGTTTGGGGCCTGTAGGGGCGGGTGCGTTTGTGGGTGATGCCGGCGTCGGCGAGCATGTCGCGCCAGAGGTGTGATCGATAGCAGGAGCCGTTGTCGGTCAAGACTCGTTTCACGGTGATGCCGTGGCTGGCGAACCAGGCATGGGCTCGGTGCCAGAATGCTGTTGCTGTCTCGCGGGTTTCGTCGGGCAGGATTTCGGTGTAGGCCAGCCGGGAGTGGTCGTCGACGGCGTTGTGCAGGTAGTGGTAGCCGAGGTTGGGTCGGCCGTGGTGGGTGCGGGGACGTGCCGGGTCGCGGTGGGCGGAGCTGCGGCGGTTGCCGTCCGCCCGGCCGTGGACGCGGTGGCCGCCGCCGTCGGGGATGTTGCCGAGTTTCTTGATGTCGACGTGGATCAGGTCACCGGGGTGGTCGTGTTCGTAGCGCCGGATCGGCCGGCTGGTGGCCCGGTCGAGGTGGGCGAGTCGGGCGAGGTGGTAGCGGGTCAGGACCCGGTGCACGGTGGCCGGGTTCAGGCTCAGGAAGTAGGCGATCCGGGCCGGTCCCCAGCGGCGCAGAACGCGGACCTTGATGATCCGTCGTTCGATGCGAGTCGGTGTCCGTGACGGACTGTGGTGCGGTCGTGAGGAACGGTCGGTCATGCCTGCCGGCCCGTCGGTGCGGTAGCGGTCGGCCCAGCGTTTCGCTGTAGTCGTGCTGACCTGGAAGCGTTCGGCAGCTCGCCGCAGCGGCCACCGGTCATCGACCACGCAGCGAGCAAGGCGCAGCCTGCCGGTCTCGGACAAGGGTGCATTACGGTGGGGCATGAGGGCCTCCGCAGGTTCGGGGTAGGACGTCGCAATCCACACCGAACCCGAAGGCCCTCGCCTATTTCAAGATCTCCCCGTCACCAACGTCCGTGGTCAGTACA
>NZ_JBEZZB010000389.1:0-1124 GCF_040638955.1 Actinoplanes sp. NPDC024001 | reverse complement strand
TGTGATGTCCAGCCAGGTTGTTCAACCGGGTGATGGGTGCGCGTTTGCCGATGGCGGTGTGGGGTCGATGGTGGTTGTAGTCGTGCAGGAATGCCGGTAACGCGGCGCGGCGGGCTTTCTCCGAGGTGTAGAGCTTGGCGAAGGCCCAGCCGTCGGCCAGGGTGCGGTGGAAACGCTCGATTTTCCCGTTGGTCTGCGGCCGGTAGGGGCGGGTCTTCTTCACGGTGATGTTCAGCTCGGCGCAGGTGGCGGTCCAGAGCCGGGATTTGTAGGCCGAGCCGTTGTCGGAGAGCACCCGGTGAACGGTGACGCCACGGTCGGCGAACCAGGCGACGGCGCGGCGTAGCACGCCGGTGGCGGTGATCGCGGTCTCGTCGTCATGGATCTCGGCGTAGGCGACGCGGGAGTGGTCGTCGATGACGGTATGCACGAACGCGGTGCCGATCAGCGGGCCTCGGTGCTTGCTGCGGGGTCTGTCTGGTGTGGCGGCCCGGTTCTTGCCGCCCTGCTGGCGGCCGAGGTAACGCCAGCCGCCGCCGTCGGGCACGTTGCCGAGTTTCTTGACGTCGACGTGCAGCAGGTCGCCGGGCTGGTCGTGCTCGTAACGGCGGATCGGTTCGCCGGTGCCGCGCTCAAGGTGGCTGAGCCGGTTGAGCCGGCGCCGGCGCAGCACCGCGTGCACGGTGGAAGCGGCCAGGCCGAGCTGGTCGGCGATCGGGACCGGGCCGAGGCGTCGTTTACGGCGCAGGTGCACGATCTTGCGGACGATCGGTGCGGGGGTGAGGTTCGGTTGCCGGTGCGGCCGTGATGACCGGTCGGTCATGCCGGCTTCGCCTTCGGCGCGGTAACGGGCGGCCCACTTCGCGGCGGTGCGCCAGGACACGTCGTAGCGTTCGGCCGCTCGTGCGGGTGACCAGCCGTCATCCACGATCAGACGCGCCAGCCGCAATCGTGCCCGTGGAGTCAACGCGGCGTTAGCGTGGGACATGAAGGCCTCCAGCCTGGTGAGTGGCGTCTTAGCAGCTCCACTGCACCGTTGGAGGCCTTCATCTGTTCACAAGATCCGTTGCCGATCGTCAGATCGAGTGGTCACACTTGCTCGACCAACGTCCCCGGACATCACA
>NZ_JBEZZB010000388.1:0-1125 GCF_040638955.1 Actinoplanes sp. NPDC024001 | reverse complement strand
CCAGCGGCGATGTTGGCCACACCCTGACCTTTGCACTCGCGGTTTTTGTTGCTGGTGGTATCCGTCAGACCGTCGACGATGGTCGCGGTCATCATCGACTCCAATAGGCCTACAACTGCCAGCGCTGCGGAGTAAGGAAAGATGATGCGCAGGGTTTCAAAGTTCAGCGGCACTTCAGGCCACAGAAAAATCGGCAGTGTGTCCGGCAATTGGCCCATGTCACCCACGGTACGGATGTCCAGCCCGAGGTAAAAGGCAAGTGCAGTCAGTGTCAGGATGCACACTAATGGCGAAGGAATCAGCTTGCCAATCACAGGTACATACGGAAACAGGTAGATTATCCCTAGGCCCGCTGCGGTCATGGCGTAGACGTGCCAGGTCACGTTGGTCAATTCAGGTAACTGCGCCATAAAAATCAGAATCGCTAATGCGTTTACAAAACCCGTGATCACAGAGCGAGAGACGAAGCGCATCAGCGAACCTAGCTTCAGGTAACCCGCGAGGATTTGAAGTACCCCACAGAGCAACGTGGCTGCCAGCAGATACTGAAGTCCGTGCTCTTTAACCAAAGTAACCATGAGCAGTGCCATGGCGCCGGTAGCCGCCGAGATCATGCCGGGACGACCGCCGACGAAGGCAATAACAGCACAGATACAGAAGGAGGCGTAGAGACCAACCTTGGGGTCGACGCCGGCAATGATCGAGAAGGCAATGGCCTCCGGGATCAATGCCAGGGCGACTACGAGACCTGCTAGCACGTCTCCACGGACGTTGGAAAACCACGTTTGTTTGAGCGATTGCAGCATCAGAATATCCAAGGCAAAGCATCGCGCACGCCAAAGGAATGGCGAACGAATCGATACAAGTTCAAATTTTGAGGATTTTTTGCTGTGTGCTTGAGGTGCAAAAACCAGGCGTACAGCAGTGTGCGCCCGCGAGCGAGACTAGCGGAAGCAGGTGTTGCGAGGGGGGCGTAGCGCTAAGGCGGCGTAGGCTGCCAGTAGATCGTTTGGAGTACAGTCATGCTGATGTTCCTGTGCTCAAGGGGTATGCGGAACCGAAGTATACAATGAAGCCGTCGCCGATTGCGACCCGTTGCCAAGCTCTGCATGAGCTACGTCAGAT
>NZ_JBEZZB010000387.1:0-1136 GCF_040638955.1 Actinoplanes sp. NPDC024001 | reverse complement strand
CAGCGCGCTCACCGCACGGGCGTAACCCTCAGCCGTGTGCTCCGCCGCCCGCCGAGCCGCCCGATCCGCCAGGGCCCGCGCCGCCTCCCGGTCGTCGAGCAGCGCGCTGATGCCCGCCGCGAACGAGACCGGCTCCGGCCCGGTCAGCAGCGCGGCGTCGCCGAGCACCCCGTGTTCGTGCAGCAGCGGATCGACCATCACCGCCGGCAGCCGGCTGTGCGCCGCCTCCAGCAGCACCAGCGCCTGCGTGTCCGTCGTCGACGGAAACGCGAAGACGTCCGCCGCCTGATACGCCGCCGCGACCACCGCGGACGGCTGCTGCCCCGCGAGCACCACCCGATCCGCCGCCCCGGTCGCGCGCAGCAGACGCGCCAGCCAGCGCGGCTGGTACACCGCACCGACCAGGACCAGCCGCGCATCCGGCCGGCCGGCGGCGACCGTGGCGAACGCGGCGGCCAGCCGATCCATGCCCTTCTCCCGGTTGACGCGCCCGACGTACAGGATCAGGGGGTCGGCCGGGCCGATGCCGTGCGCGCGGCGGAATGCCTCGCCGGCGCCGGCGACGGCCGGCGCCGGGGCGACGCCGGTCGGGATGACGGTGAGCCGGTCGGCGGGCACCGGCAGGCGCAGCCGGGCCGGCACCGCGCGGGTGAGCACGATGACCGCGGCCGCGTCGCGCAGCATCAGCTCGTTGACGGCGTCGACGGTGGTCTGCAGGCGGCTTCCGGTCGGCACCGGCGGGACGCCGAGCCGGTGCGCGTAGAGCCGCAGCCCGGCGGCGAGCGCGAGGGCCGGCACCCGGTACGCCTCGGCGTAGGCGTGCAGGTCGGTGTGGTAGGTGTGCACCAGCGGCAGGCTCAGCGCGCGGGCCGCGTGCACGCCGAGCAGCCCGACCGGTCCGGGCGTGTGCACGTGGATCACCTCGGGGCCGGCGTCGGCGATCCGGGCGAGGGCCCGGTCCGCCCAGCGTTCCCGCAGCAGCCAGGACGACAGCCGCAGGCCGGCGAGGCCGCACGGCACGGCGGGCAGGTGGAGCACGTCGTCATCACCAGCACGCCCTGCGCCGGCAGGCGCGTGCCCGCCGCGTCGAGGCCGATCAGCAGGTCGGAGATCAGGAAGAGCAGGCCGCCCAGCGC
>NZ_JBEZZB010000386.1:0-1179 GCF_040638955.1 Actinoplanes sp. NPDC024001 | reverse complement strand
GAGCTGGCAGTCGGTCCGCGACGGCTCCCTGGTCACCGCGGCCAGGGTCGAGTCGTCACCGCGGGCCGGCACCATTCCCGAGCTGTTGCTGAAGGGCCAGGGCCAGCGCCGCGGCACGGCGGCGCACCAGCAGGTCGGCCGCGAGCAGCAGCACCAGCCCGGCCGCCGTGAGCACGGCCAGCAGCAGCACCGACGCCTGCGCGGAGGCCGCGTCGATCTGGCCGGCCACCTCCCGCAACACCGCGTCGAGCTGGGTGTTCCACACCGAGGAGGTGTCGAACGCGCCGGTCGCCCCGGAGTCCGCCTTCAACGCGACCGCGGTGCCGGCGATCCGCTGAGCGGTCTCCCAGGTCAGCACGTCCGGGTCGGGGGTGAACACGACAGCGCGCGGGAACTGGTCGGGGCCCAGGGCGAGTCGGGCGTCCGGCAGCGACTCGGCGGAGAGCAGCCCGCCGAACCGGGTGGAGCCGACCCCGTCCGCGCCGGGCACCGGGTCCAGCAGCCAGGGGGCGAGCCGCCAGGCCGGGTCGGTGCGGTCGACCGGGCGGAAGACGCCGCTGATCCGTACGTCCTTGACGTTGCGGTTCGCGTCGGCGAGCGGGAGCCGGTCGCCGGGCCGTACCCCGAGGGCCTCGGCGACGGTCTCCGAGACCCCGGCGTGGACCACCCACGGCGGGCCGAAATAGGCGGACAGGACGTCGTCGCGGGTCCCCGCGACCGTGGGGCCGGGCGCGGCGCCGGCCGTCCAGACCACCTCCGGGCCGCCCTCCCGGGACAGGTACGCCAGCCGGAAGGTCCGCAGCACACTGCCGTCGGTGACGTTGAGTGGAGAGCTGAGCGCGGTGGTGACCGGCGGCCGCAGCACCGGCCGCAACTCGCCGCCCAGCTCGTCGAGCGCCCGTTCCCGCAGCGCGTCCAGGTCCTCGGCGAGCCACGGCATGCGGTAGCGGCCGCCCTGCCCGTCGTCGGGTTCCCAGTGCGCGCTCACCGTGACGTCCGCCCGGTCGCCGGACTGCCGCACGGCCTCCTGGACCGCCCGGTCGGCGGTGTCCCGCAGCAGGCCCGGCACCGCGCCGGCGAGCAGGCTGATCGCCGCGACCACGGCGGCGCAGAGCAGCAGCGGGCCGGCGTCGGCGCGGGCCCGGCCGAGCGCGCTCGGCCAGTGCGGCATCGGCGGCC
>NZ_JBEZZB010000385.1:0-1181 GCF_040638955.1 Actinoplanes sp. NPDC024001 | reverse complement strand
GGCATGGCCAGGTGATTGGCTCACGTTGAAGCGTTACCGGTGATCGGAGCAGGAAATCCCTGCTTCGGTAGAAATCAGCCGATTTTCTAAATTTCCTTGCATCGTTGTTATTTTTGCGTATTGTCTGCGATTATAGCACAACGAAAGTCAAAAGGAGATCACGCATGAAGCTTTCGCAGCTCGCCGGGCTCTGGTCGAAGGACAGGGGGTTTATCCAGTTCTTGAACGAAGAATCTGCTTTCCGCTCGGAAAGCTCGCCATTTGGTCTGGCCAGCGGTGATCGGGATCCCGCTGACCTGATCCGTGCCAAATGCTCGATTTCTTCCCGCCGGGACCTGGACACCGACAAGGCAGCTGCTGCGATCTTCAATCGCGAATTTCGTCACCCGTACATGGCTTGGGCTGCAAAAACCAGTCGGACTCAGCAAGCCATCCGCACAACGTTCTAGGAGCTGTCATGTTCTTCTCTAACCTGTTGCTTTACCGCCTGACGCAAGACCTCGCGAAAGATCTTGGAATCGATGGCGAATCGCTCGCCCATGCGTTGAAGTCGAAGCCAGCTCGCGCCTGCGGCAGCCAAGAACTCACTACCTACGGCTTCATTCCTCCGCTGGGCAAAGGTGAAGATGCTCCGCTCGTGCACGAAAGCAGCGGCTTCTACCTAGTGGCGGCTCGGAAAGAGGAACGCATCCTTCCCGGCAGCGTCGTCCGTGACGCATTGACGGAGAAAGTGGCAGAGATCGAGACCGAGCAAAGCCGCAAGGTCTACAAGAAAGAGCGCGACCAACTCAAAGACGACATCGTCCAGGCGTTCCTCCCTCGGGCCTTCATCCGCAAAGCAACTACCTACGCCGCGATCGCTCCAGCTTTGGGACTGATCATCGTGAACGAGTCGAGCGCCAAAAAGGCCGAAGATCTCCTCTCGACACTTCGCGAAGCTGTGGGCTCTCTGCCGGTACGACCGATAGCGGTGAAGGTGGCCCCCAGTGCCACTTTGACCGATTGGCTGAAGAACCAGCAGGCCAGCGAAGGATTCTTCGTCCTGGACAACTGCGAGCTAAGCGACACCCACGAGGAAGGCGGCACCGTTCGCTGCAAACGTCAGGACCTGACCAGCGACGAGATCCAGAACCACCTTTCCGCAGGCAAGCTCGTCACGCGGCTGTCGTTGGCCTGGAACG
>NZ_JBEZZB010000384.1:0-1194 GCF_040638955.1 Actinoplanes sp. NPDC024001 | reverse complement strand
GCCGGCCCGGCCGGGCGGTCCCCGGGCAGCACGCCGGTCAGAGCCAGGCCGCAGACGAGCGCGGTCGCCGCGGCCAGCAGCCCGGGGCGGGTACGACCCCGCGGCCGGGTGGTGTTCCGGCTCGGGAGGGTCATCCGGGCGGTGTGCCGGACCGCGGCGGCGGCCCGGCTCAGCTCCGGACGGCGGGCCAGCTCGGCGCGGACCGGCGGGCCGTCGGTGGCGCCGGCCCGCAGCAGTCGTTCCAGCAGTTCGTGCGCGGCCGGCCGGTCGTCCGGGTCGGGCCGCAGAGCCTGGCCGACGATCTCCCGCAGCGGCTGCGGCAGGCCGGTCAGGTCGGGTTCCGGCAGCGGCAGCCCGGCGGCGGCGCCGACCATCTCGTCCGGGGTGAACGGGGTCCGGCCGGTGGCCGCGAACGTGATCACCGCGCCCCAGGCGAAGATGTCGGTGGCCGGCCCGACGCTGCGTGAGGTCTGCGCGTCGAAGCGCTCCGGGCCCATGTACGCCACGGTGCCCAGCACCTGGCCGGGCTCGGTGAGCCGGTCGGTGGCGCCGACCCGCTTGGCGATGCCGAAGTCGATGACCTTGGGTGCGGTGAGCGAGAAGAGGACGTTGGCCGGTTTGAGGTCGCGGTGCACGACGCCGGCGTCGTGGATCGCCACCAGCGCGGTGGCCACGCCGATGGCCACGCTGTGCAGGCTGCCGCCGGTCAGCGGGCCGCGCTCCTGGACCGCCTCGGCCAGGCTGGGCCCCTCGACCAGCTCCGCCACCAGGTACGGGCTGTCGGCGTCGGCATCCGCGTCGAGCACCTCCGCGGTGCAGAACGGCGGCACCTGCCGGGCCCGGCGCACCTCGCTGCGGAACCGGGCCCGGAACTCGGGGTCGCTCGACAGCTCGGGCCGGACGACCTTCACCGCCACCCGGCGGCCCGCCGGGCTCTGTCCGAGAAAGACCGAGCCCATGCCGCCCTCGCCGAGCCGGCCGAGAAGCGTGTAGTCACCGATGTGCCGGGGGTCGCCGCGGTGCAGAGGTTGCACGTTCACGAATCCGGCACCTATCACTCAGAGTTTCCGCAGGCCGTTTCGCACCGTACACACACCGTTCGGCCCGGGACCACCCCTGCGTTCGATGGGGCACCCCAAAGATGCACGCCGCACGCGCCGGACGGCGGGGATGCCGTCCGGCGCGTGACCGCGG
>NZ_JBEZZB010000383.1:0-1200 GCF_040638955.1 Actinoplanes sp. NPDC024001 | reverse complement strand
GCCCCCGCCAGATTCACCACACCGGCATGAGTCAACCCCACACCCTTCGGCACCCCCGTCGACCCCGACGTGTAAATCACATACGCCAGACCGTCCCCGGACACCTCGGTCGACGGGGCCGTCGCCGCGCATCCGGCCATCCGCTCCTGCACGCCCGGGTCGTCCAGCAGCACCGTCGCCGCCCCCGGCACCGTGCCGAGACCGGAAACGGTCACCACCAGGCTGGCCCCGCTGTCGGCGACCATGAACGCGATCCGGTCAGCCGGGTACCGCGGGTCCACCGGCAGATACGCCGCACCCGCCTTCCACACACCCAGCACCGCGGCCACGAAGTCCACGCCGCGATCCAGCAGCAGCGCCACCACCGACTCCGGGCCCACACCGACGCTGCGCAGGTACCAGGCCACCTGATTCGCCCGCGCGTCCAGCTCCGCGTACGACAGCTGCACGCCGTCACCCACCACCGCCACCGCGTCCGGCGTCCGTTGCACCCACTCCTCGAACAGGCCGTGTGCGGTCGCCGGCTGGTCCGGCGCTGACGCCGCCGGCGGGTTCCAGTCGATCAGCACCCGCCGCTGCTCGCCGGCGTCCAGCAGACTGCTGGTGCTGATCGGCTCGTCCGGTGCCGCGTCGGTCAGTGCCCGCAGCGCCCGGACGAACCGGCCGGCCAGGGTCGGGGCGTCGGTCTCGGGGTAGAGGTCGCCGTTGACCTCCGCCTCGACGGTCAGCTCACCGGCGCCGGGCCGGTCGTAGACGTTGACGCGCAGGTCGTGGGTGGGGCCGGAGCACAGGGTCCGGGCGATCGCGGTGCAGTCGCCGAAGCGGACCGGGTAGTCGAACGACATGACGTTGACGCTCAGCGGGAACAGCGGCGCGCCGTCGACGGCGTTCAGGTCCCGCAGCACGTCCTCGTACCGGTAGCGCTGGTGCCGCATCGCGGCCCGCACGGTCCGGGAGGTCCGGGCGACGAGTTCGCGGCGCGACTCCCCCGGGTCGATCCGGAGCCGGACCGGCAGCACGTTGGCGGCCATGCCGAGGGTGGCGAACTCCCGGGCGCTCTCGCGCCCGAGGGTCGGAACGCCGAGCACGATGTCCCGCTCGCCGGTGAGGCGGTGCAGGTACAGGGCGCCGGCGGCGACGGCCAGCCCACCGACGCTGGTGCCGAGGCCGGCCGCGGACGCGCGCAGGTCGGCCGCCGCC
>NZ_JBEZZB010000382.1:337-1287 GCF_040638955.1 Actinoplanes sp. NPDC024001 | reverse complement strand
GCCCCGATCACTATCGATCAGCCTTCTGGCCAAGGGGCAGGGCAGTACGGCTACCAGGGGCAGGGGTATCAGCCGCAACCGAATCCCCCCTCTCCCGTGCCGGAGCCGGTTGGCCAGTACCAGCAGGCGCAGAACTATGTGGCAGATCCACAAGTGCAGGCCGCGCTGCCGGTATCCGAATCGCCGGCACCACCGGTTATGCAGCAGCCTGTTGCTCCGGTCGGACAAGCTGCGCAGATACAGCCGCACGTAACGATGGAGCCGCAAGCTGCAACGGCGGCTCCGGTGCCGACATCGGGCCAGGAAATGGCTTCGATTGCTCAGGTTCAAAAACAGTTGGAGCAGCAAGATATTCAGTTGAAGGCAATTCAGGAAACGCTGGACGAAATCAAGAAGTCGCTGCCGAAAACCGCTGCCAAGCCGGCGCCGAAGCCTAGTTCCGCAAGTAAGTCCAGCACTTCTCAAGCAGCCTCGCAGAAGAAGCCACAACCGCAACCCCAGCGTCAGGTTCAGAAGTCTCAGGCTGGATCGGGCCAGCAGAAAAATTCGCCTGCCAGCATGTCGCTCAAGGCCGTGCTCGAAGGTCGAGCGTGGTTCGTGACGAAGGGAGGGGAGAGCATCAGCGTTTCCGTTGGCGACACGATCCCAGGAGTTGGCTCCGTGCAGCGCATTGATCCAGACCAAGGGCAAGTGATCATGTCCAACGGCGTCGTCTACCGCTGAGGCCGCTGAGATGATCGACGCCTCGACGATGCTGGCCAGCTTCGCCCAGCAGTTCCCCGGACTGGAGGATCTGTTGAACGCGGTTGTGGCTTTGCTGGGCCTAGTACTGACTGGCAACGCAGTTTTTAAAGCAATCCAAGTTGATAAGACGGGTGGCCAGGGTATGACCTGGACCACGCCGATTATGTATTTCTTCTGCGGCGTGGCACTTTTCAACTTCGCGGCAA
>NZ_JBEZZB010000382.1:0-327 GCF_040638955.1 Actinoplanes sp. NPDC024001 | reverse complement strand
CTCATTTTGGGGTGGCTCGGTATCGGTGAAGAACCTCATGAGCTATCAAGGCTCGGCAAATATGCCGGCTCAAACTTCAGAGTTGATTGGGGTCATTGTTCTTTGCCTCCGGTTCTACGGATACATCACCTATGCCCGAGGCTGGATGAGTATGCGGCGGATTGGAAGTGGTCAGAACGGAAGTGATGAGGTTTTCAAAAAATCGTTTATCCGATTAGTGGCTGGTGTAGCGCTAATCAACATCGTCGGTACAGTAAATATGTTCTCTGAGACCTTCGGTTTCGGGGAAGTTCTATAGAGAAAGGAGACCATCCTATGAAAGTAATG
>NZ_JBEZZB010000381.1:0-1304 GCF_040638955.1 Actinoplanes sp. NPDC024001 | reverse complement strand
CGCGCGGCACCTCGGCCACGCCCGCCCCGAGCGCCTCGGCCACCCGGGCCGCCGTGGCGTCCCGGTCGCTGAGGTAGACCGTCACCCCGGCGCGCCGGGCGGCCAGCGCCACCGACGTACCGACCAGACCCGTTCCGATCACGAGAAGACTGCGAACCATCAGACACCCCCGGCTTCCGTTACACCGCACCACGTCCAACCGAAGTTCGCCAACACCGCCGCCTCGGTCCTACAGTCCGGCGAACCTCCCGTACGGGGACACGTGAGCTGAGGGGACGGTCTCAAATGGACCTCACGACCGAGCCGGTGTTCGGCAGCGTCGCCGACGCCGAGCGCGCCGCCGCCGCGGTGCTGCCCGCCGACGTCTGGGACTTCGTCGCCGGCGGCAGTGGCCGGGAGACGACGCTGGACGCCAACCGGGCCGCACTGGACCGGGTGTTCGTGGTGCCCCGCGTGCTGCGCGACGTCTCCGGCTGCGACACCGCGTCCACGTTGCTCGGCCGGCCGGTGGCGCAGCCGCTGGCGATCGCACCGGTGGCCTATCAGCAGCTGCTGCACCCGGACGGTGAGGACGCCACGGCGCGCGCCGCCGCGGCCGCCGGGGTGCCGTTCATCGCCGGCACGCTGAGCAGCGTCCCGATCGAGCAGATCACCGCGGCCGGCGGGACGGTCTGGTTCCAGGTCTACTGGCTGCGCGACACCGCGGTGGTGCTCGACCTGGTGCGCCGGGCCGAGGAGGCGGGCTGCGAGGCCGTCGTGGTCACGGTCGACGTGCCGTGGATGGGCCGCCGGCCGCGCGACATCCGCAACGGGTTCGCCCTGCCGCCGCACGTGCGGGCGGCGAACCTGCGGACCACCGACACCGCACACCGCAAACGGGCGGACGTCTCGGCCGTCGCCGCGCACACCAGCCAGGCGTTCTCGCCCATGCTGACCTGGCAGTCCATCGCCACCCTGCGCGAGCACACCCGGCTACCGGTGGTGCTCAAGGGGGTGCTGGCCGCCGAGGACGCCCGGCACGCGGCCGCGATCGGGGTGGACGCGGTGGTGGTCAGCAATCACGGCGGTCGTCAGTTGGACGGCGCCGTGCCGAGCGTGGACGTGCTCGAAGAGGTCGTGGAGGCGGTCGGTGGCGACTGCGAGGTGCTGCTCGACAGCGGCATCCGCGGCGGGACCGACGTACTGCGGGCGCTCGCGCTCGGCGCCACCGGCGTGCTGGCCGGCCGGCCGCTGCTGTGGGGTCTGGCCTATCACGGTCTCACTCCCATTCCATCGCCACCGCCCGGGCCGGCGCTCCGTCGGCG
>NZ_JBEZZB010000380.1:0-1321 GCF_040638955.1 Actinoplanes sp. NPDC024001 | reverse complement strand
TGGGCCTGCCCCGTTTTGACGGACATCCAAGATCAGGGGACCTGGGGTCTCCGGGAGGATGTCCAGCATCATGGAGAGTGTGGGAAAGAAGCGATCGAGGCCGCGGCGGGCGTTCACGCCGGAGTTCAAGGCTGAGATCGTCGAGTTGTGTCAGCGTGGTGACCGCACGGTCGGGCAGGTCGCGCGGGATTTCGATCTGACCGAGACCGCGGTGCGGTCCTGGGTCAAGCAGGCCGAACTTGATGCCGGCACCCGCTCGGACGGGCTGACCTCCGATGAGCGGGCCGAGCTGGCCGAGCTGCGCCGAGAGAACCGGCGGCTGCAGCAGGACGTCGACATCCTCAAGCGGGCCACGGCTTTCTTCGCCAGGGAGACCCGGTGAACGTGTACCCGTTCATCGAGGCGGAGCAGGCCGGCAAGCACAACGTCAAGCGTGCGTGCGAGCTGTTGAAGGTCTCCCGGTCCGCCTACTACCAGCACGCCCGTGGCGAGCAGTCCACCCGGGACCGGGTCGACGAGCAGCTGACCGGGCAGATCATCGCCGTGCACGCCGCGTCGAACGGCACCTACGGCGCACCCCGCATCCACGCCGAGCTCGCCGACGCCGGACACCGGCACGGCCGCAAACGCATCGCCCGCAGGATGCGGGCCGCCGGCATCTGCGGCAAGAGCCCGCGCCGCTGGAAGACCACCACGATCCCGGACCCGCACGCCGCCACCCGCCCAGATCTGGTCGAGCGGGACTTCACCGTCGACGCGGCCGCGGTCGACACCCGCTGGTGCGGCGACATCACCTACATCAACACGTGGGAGGGCTGGCTGTATCTGGCCACCGTCATCGACCTGGCGTCGCGCCGCGTCGTCGGCTGGGCCGTGGCTGAGCATCTGCGCACCGACCTGGTCGACGCCGCGCTGTCCGACGCCCTCGCCCGGCGCCGGCCCGCCGACGGCCTGATCTTTCATTCCGATCGCGGCTGTCAATACACCAGCGCCCAACACGCCCGCCTCGCGAAGCGGCACGGCGTGCGCCTGAGCGTGGGCCGGCGCGGGCAGTGCTGGGACAACGCGGTCGCCGAATCGTTCTTCTCCACGATCAAGACCGAACTCATCCACCGCCAGGCCTGGCCCACCCGCAAAGCCGCCCACCAAGCGACATTCGAGTACATCGAAGGCTGGTACAACACCCGACGCCGGCACTCCAGCCTCGGCTATCAGAGTCCGGCCGCCTACGAGACGGGCACCAGCCTCGCCCCGCTACCCGCCCTCAAGGTAGCGTGAAGATCAACTCATCGACCCTGTCCGTCGAATCGGGTCAAGCCCA
>NZ_JBEZZB010000379.1:0-1334 GCF_040638955.1 Actinoplanes sp. NPDC024001 | reverse complement strand
TTGCCGAGCGCGCCGAGCTTCTGCAGGGCGTAACCGATGCCCTGCACGTAGCCGCCGTTCGCCTTCATCGTGTCGCAGGTCGCCGTGCCGCCGCGGCGCGGCTCCGGGCGGCTCCGTGGCGGATTCTGACTTCTTGTCCCCGGCCCCGGGCGCGGCGGCTGTCGGCCCGGCCATGCCGACGATGCCGAACCGCCGGGACATTCCGCCGGCCGGCACGGTGGCGCAGGCGGTGCTGGAGGCGGCCGTGCTGCGCGGCGAGGCGTTGCTGCAGTCCGGTGATCCGGTCGCCGCGCGGGAGGCGGTGCGCCCGGTGCCGGACGCGGCGTCCGTGCCGGTGGTCGCGGCCCGCGACCGGGTGTTGCTGCTGGCCGCGCTGGCGACCGAGCCGATGGCGGCCCGAGAACTGGCCGACAAGATCGCGGTGCGGCATCCGGAGCCGCTGCCGGGCATCGCGGCCGCGCTGGCCGCGGTTCGCGCCGCGCACCGGCTGCCGGGCTGGGACACCGCGCTGGCGGCGGCCGCCGATCCCGGCGGGGATCCGCTGATCACTCGCTGGAGCGCGTGGTTGCTGGTGGAGTATTTGGCCGCCGACGGCCGTCTGGTCGACTCGGCGCGGGCTGCTCTGGGTGCGGCTGAGGCCAGTGGTGCGGTGCTTGCCTACGGCTGGCAGACGCGTTTCCTGGCGGCCGCCGACTGGGCGCTCGCCCTGCACGGTCATCACCTGGGCCTGCCGCCGACTGCCCCGCCTGGCGCGATGTCCGGCCCGGAAGCTTCTGCCGGTCCGGTTTCCGGTCC
Source organism: Actinoplanes sp. NPDC024001 (assembly GCF_040638955.1). NCBI lineage: Bacteria > Bacillati > Actinomycetota > Actinomycetes > Micromonosporales > Micromonosporaceae > Actinoplanes > Actinoplanes sp. NPDC024001. The sequence goes on along the minus strand of NZ_JBEZZB010000379.1, from coordinate 539 downwards.
GGCTGGGCCTGCCGGCGCAGCCACCGGCCCGGAAGCTTCTGCCGGTCCGGCTGGGCCTGCCGGCGTAACTGTCGGCCCGGAAGCTTCTGCCGGCCCGGTTTCCGGTCCGGCTGGGCCTGCCGGCGCAGCCACCGGCCCGGATTCCTCTGCCGGCTCGGTTTCGGGTCTGGCCGGGCCGGCTGGATCGGGCGGCGGGGTCGCTGGCTCGGCAAGCTCTGGCGGTTCGATCGCGGACGGACCGGGCGGTCCGGCGGACAGGCACGCCTGGCCTGGCGAACCCGATTTCGGGGCGCTCACCCCGGCCGCTCCCGCAGGCTCGCCCGCCGGGCCCGCACCGCACGGCCGATACACCGCCGACCCGGCCCCACCCCCGGCCGCCGCCGCCGATCAGCCGCCGGAGCTTGATCTGAGCTGGGACGGTGCGGAGGGGGTGTTGCGGCGCGCCGCGAACCTGACCGATCGGGCGCTGCCGGCCGAGGCCCGCGCGTACGCCGTCGCCGCGACCGCGTTGATCGAGGCGGACACCGGGCTGCTCGCCG
>NZ_JBEZZB010000378.1:0-1361 GCF_040638955.1 Actinoplanes sp. NPDC024001 | reverse complement strand
CGGCCGCCAACCGGCCGCCGCTCGGCCCGGCGCTCAGCGGCGCCACCGACCTGTTCTCCGAGATCTGGTACGGCCACCGGCCGGCCGGCCCCGAGCAGGACGCCCGGATGCGCGGGCTCACCGGCGAGGTCCGTGCCGCCCTGCAACCGGAGGCCGCCCGATGACCGGCGACCGTCGCCGCCGGCGGCTCATCCTGCCGTTCGCCGTCCTGCTGCTGCTCGTCGGCGGCACCCTCGTGGTGCACGCCATCGAACAGCCCGACCAGGAGGATCCGGCCTACCTGTCGCCGACCGGCACCGTGGGCATCGGCGCCAGCGGGCTGGCCGGCCTGCTGCGCGACCGGGGCGTCACCGTGGAACGGCACACCACCACCGAGGACGCGCTCGGCGCGGTCCACGAGGCCGGCGCCGCGGTCACCGTCTTCGTGCCGACGCCGCAGTTCGCGCACCTGCCGACGCTGACCGGCGACACCCGGATCCCGGCCGGCAGCCGCCTGGTCCTGGTCGCCCCGGACGGCGCGATCCTCAAGGCTCGCCGCTGGCCGGCCGCCGTCACCCGGACCCGGTGGGCGGCCGCGGTCACCGAACCGGGCTGCGCGCAGCCCGCCGGGCCGGCCGCCGTGCTGCGCCAGCAGTACGCCACCAGCGACGGCACCCTCTGCTACGACGGCGGGGTCGCCGAGTTCACCGCCGACGGCTGGGACATCACCCTGGCCGGGGCGGCCGACCCGTTCCGCAACGACCGGATCCGCGAACACGACAACGCCACCCTGGCCACCGGGCTGCTCGCCCGCGACTCCCGGGTGATCTGGCTGGACCTGCACGCCCCGGACCGGCCGCCACCGCCGCCGACCAGCCCGGCGCCCACCCTCGACCCGGAATCGACCCGGCCGGCCACGCCGTACCCCGGCGAGGGGGAGAGCGACGGCGACGGCAGCGGGACCGGGCCCGGCGGCGGGGGCAGCGAGTCCCTGCAGGACAGCCCGCTCGCCCAGGCGTTCCCGCCGGCGTTCTGGGCGGTCCTGCTGCTCATCGCGCTGGCCGCGGTCGCCCTCGCCGCAGCCGCCGCGCGCCGGCTCGGCACCCCGGTCAGCGAGCCGCTGCCGTCGCGGGTGCCGGCCCACGAGACGATGCTCGGCCACGGCCGCCTCTCCCGGCGGGCCCGGGCCCGCGGCCCGTCGCTGGAGATCCTGCGCGACGCCGCCCGGCGCCGCATCACCGACCACCTCGGCCTGCCCGCCGGCGCGCCGGCCGACCGGATCGCCGCGCCGGCCGGGCCGCCCCCCCCAAAACTGCGCCCGGGCCACGCCCGCGGCCCGCCGCCAGCCCACCACACACACGTTGCCGCCCCCCCCCCCGGCC
>NZ_JBEZZB010000377.1:0-1361 GCF_040638955.1 Actinoplanes sp. NPDC024001 | reverse complement strand
CGACGACCACGACCGTGCCGCCGGTACCGGGCGCTGCGGGCCTCGCCGCGCCGCCGGCCACCGCGGCCGACGGAACCCTGGTCACCACCGCGCCGCCGACCGGGACCGCCCAGCCGGGCCGCTCCGCGCCGCGCTCCCCCGGCCGCCCGGCCGGCCCGACCGAGTGCGACTGCCTCACCCCGCCGGTGCCGACTCCCACGGCCGCTCCGGTCACACCGTCCGGCAACGCCTCGCCGTCGCCGTCGCCGAGTTCCGGCGAGCCGTCCGCCGAACCGGGCACTTCCGGCGAACCGCAACCGTCCGCGACCCCGAGCGGGCCGGCCGAGGCCACCCCGGACGCCAGCCCGAGCGGGCGGCGCGGCGACCACCGCCATCACCGTCGATACCGTGATTAGCGTGGAAGATCCTTTTTGCGAAGCCGGGCGTGAGGGGATCGGCGCAGCTCACAGCCGGTCTGGGTACCCGTTTGGACTCAGCTGTGACATCCTGACGTACCCCCACCGGAAAGACACATACACTTCACGCCGATGGACACCACAGTCGCCGATACGTTGATCGGCACAACGATTGACGGGCGCTACCGGATCACCGGTCGCGTCGCCCGTGGTGGCATGGCGACCGTCTACCGGGCCACCGACGAGCGGCTCGAGCGCACCGTCGCCTTGAAGATCATTCACCCGTCGCAGGCGACCAACGTCCACTTCGTGGACCGGTTCACCGACGAGGCGAAGACGATCGCCCGGCTCACCCACCCCAACGTCGTGGCCGTTTACGACCAGGGGCGCCACCAGGGACTCCCCTACCTGGTGATGGAGTTCGTGCAGGGCCGCACCCTGCGCGACCTGCTGAGCCAGCGGCACAAGCTGAGCCCGGTCGAGGCGCTCGCGATCCTCGAGCAGATGCTCGCGGCGATCGCCGCCGCGCACCGCGCCGGCCTGGTGCACCGCGACGTCAAGCCGGAGAACGTGCTGGTCGCCGAGGCGCCCAGCGGCGGCACCGCCGACCTGGTCGACGCGGTGGTCAAGGTGGCCGACTTCGGTCTGGCCCGGGCCATCGAGGCGAGCACCGTCGACGACTCCGGCCAGCTGATGGCCACGGTGGCATATGTGGCTCCCGAGCTCGTGCAGACCGGTCAGGCCGACGCCCGCACCGACGTCTACTCGGCCGGCATCGTGCTCTTCGAGATGCTCACCGGCCGGGTGCCCTACGACGGCGCCGAGCCGGTCGAGGTGGCCTGGCAGCACGTCGACAACGACGTGCCCGCACCGTCGACCGTCACGCCCGGCCTGCCCGCCGTGCTGGACCGGCTGGTCGCCCGGGCCACCCGCCGCGACCCCGGCGCGCGGCCCACCGACGCCGGC
>NZ_JBEZZB010000376.1:0-1373 GCF_040638955.1 Actinoplanes sp. NPDC024001 | reverse complement strand
TTAGGTTTGATCATCCTTGCCAGGGCCAGCAATCGCTCTGCCAGCCCTTGCGGAGTCTTTTGAAGTGGGAAATTTTCCGCAGGCAATGCGATCTGCACGCCTTGATAATCACTGCGAACATGCACCGCCAAATGGAAAATCGAAACCTGCCAACCCTCTGGCTGCGTTTCGCGGTGCGCCTGCTCAACGCTACGCTTGAGAACCGACAAAACGTTGTAAGCCAGGACCGCCGAGGCAAAGCCCAATAGCGCGGCTTTCGGGCTGCCAAGGCCTGTAATTTCACTGTCCAGTACCGACTCAAGGCGCTGAAACATTCCTTCGATACTCCAGCGATGACGGTATAAATCGGCTATCTGCCGGGCACCGATGGTGTCGGGCAAATTGCTCCAGAACCACATCACCAAATCACCTGAGTCATTCGCCGTTTGCAGGCTCAACTCAACACGTCGCCAGCGGCGGCCACCCTTCACTTCGATGATTTGTTCGCGAACGGTTCCGCTATCGACCGTCCCTGAGTCTTGCCACTCACTTTCCTGGACCAGGCGTGGATGCTTGCTGGGTTGGCGAACGATGAACGAAGCCCCCGTGTCCTCGCAGGCTTGCAGGATGGGCAGCGTGCAATAGAGCCGGTCAGCCATCCACAACTGGCCCGCGCATGCGCGGGCCAGCAGCGGTAAAACACTGACTCGCTCACTGGCGTAGGCATCTTCCCACGGCTGAAGATCAACGACTAAATCCAGATCCGGATCGTAGGCAACTACTGAAAATCCTGGGCGCGCTGCGCCGCGCTCATTGCGCAGAGCGCCTAGACGTTTTTCAGTGGCCGGCAAGTGGTTGCCATCCACAATACGCAACTGCCAGCCGGGCAGGATCGATGAATGGCCGAGCGTTTCGACGGTTGGTATCAAACGTTCGGCACTGCCCGAAATGAGGGCGCGAAGCAGCTCGGGTTCGGTTCGCTTGATCTTGTCATAGAGTGCCGAAACACTGACCGAAAGGCCCTCCATCTTGCGCGCCGCCGCGTGCAACGACGGCCTCAAGCCCAATGAAACAAGGGACATCAGCTCAACACCGGTTGAAAACAAAAGCTCACGTGAGTACTGCCGTTGGCGGTGATCATCGAACACCTTGTCAACCCAAGCGGCATCTACTGCCTGCTCTAATATCAACTTGGTCATGACGCTGGCCGGAGCCTGTTTTTCAAACCGTTCTAAAACCTATTCCCACATAGTTTCGTCGTCCTGACTGGATTGGTTAGGGGATTTTAAACCAAGACCTTGAAAGGGATGGCTGTAAGAGCGAAACCATAAGCAGCCGTTACCGAAGAAACGGATATGTACTCAATCAATCAAACCACTCCCCCCGCTCAAGAA
>NZ_JBEZZB010000375.1:0-1378 GCF_040638955.1 Actinoplanes sp. NPDC024001 | reverse complement strand
GCGACCCGGCCGGCGCCGCGCGGGCCGCCCGCCAGCTGACCACCGACCTCACCCGGGTGCTCGGCGCGGACCATCCCGCCACCTGGGGCAGCCGCCGGTCCGCGGCGTACTGGCAGCTGGAGGCCGGCGATCCGGCCGGCGCAGCCCGCGAGCTGGAACTCGTGCTCGCCGATCAGCTGCGCTTGCTGCCCGCCGACCATCCGGACGTGCTGAACGTGCGCGGGGACCTCGCCTCCGCGCGCGGGCGTGCCGGAGACCCGGCCGGGGCACTGCGGGCCTGGGAGGAACTGCTGCCCGAGGTGACCCGCGTCTTCGGCCCCGCCCACGCGACGACGCTGGCCGTTAAGGCGAACATCGCCAACTGGCGGGGCGAGAGCGGCGACACGGTGTCGTCGGTGAAGCAGCTCGAACGGCTGCTCGCCGAACGCACCAGCATCCTCGGCCGCGACCACCCGGACACCCTGATCACCCGCAACAACCTGGCCTTCATGCGCGGCGAGGCCGGAGACGTGGCCGGGGCCGCGGCGGCCTTCGAACAGCTGCTGGACGACCGGCTGCGGGTGCTCGGGCCGGATCATCCGCACACCCTCGCCACCCGGGCCAACGTCGCCTACTGGCGCAGCCGCTCGGACGGGCCGGCCGGTGCGGTGCCCGCGTACGCGCGGCTGCTGGAGGATCAGCTGCGGGTGCTCGGACCCGACCACCCCGAGGTGCTGAAGAGCCGGTGGGTGATCGCGGGGCTGGCGGGCGAGGCCGGTGCGCCCGACGAGGCGGTGGCGGCCTTCCAGCGGCTGCTCACCGACTGCCTGCGGGTGCTGGGGCCGGGCCACCCGGAGACGCTGTCGTGCCGGGTCACGATCGCGGTGTGGCAGGAGCGGGCGGGCCGGCCGGACGAGGCGTTACGCGGGCTCGAGGAGGTGGTCGCCGACATCGGGGACGTCCTCGACCCCGATCATCCGGAGGCGCTCAACGCCCGGTCCCATCTGGCCGAGGTGCGGCTGACCAGCGGGGACACGCGGGCGGCGGCCGCGGAGTTCGCGGCTCTGCTGGCGGACCACGCGCGGCTGTTCGGCGCGGACGATCCGAAGACCGTCGCCTACCGGTCGCGGCTGGGTACCTGCCGGCTGCGCCTGGGTGACCGGGCGGCGGCTCTCGAGAGCTTCGGGCAGGCACTGGCGATCCTGACCGCGACGCTGGGGCCGGAGCATCCGGAGACGCGGAAGATGGCCGCCGGGGTCGCAGGCCTGCGGCAGGCCGCCCCGGAATGACGGCTGGTGCGCTGTCAGAGCGGGTTCGTGCGGCCACCGGGCAGCACGCCGCAGGTGCGGCAGGCCCGTTGCGGGCGGCGGTCGCCGGCGCCGCAGACGAGGCACCGCCC
>NZ_JBEZZB010000374.1:0-1380 GCF_040638955.1 Actinoplanes sp. NPDC024001 | reverse complement strand
GCTACGGCGGATCACTACTTCGAGTAGTTCTGGATCGTTTCCCGGACGTGGTCACGGTTGAGCAGGTGCAGGGTTGGGACGAGGCGTTCGGGGAGTTCTTCCTGGAGTTCTCGCACCATTTCGGCCGGGTGGAAACCCGCTGGCAGGCGCGGAAGTACCTGCGCGGGCTGATGGCGCCGATCGAACGGCGTAACGGCTGGACCCTGGCCGAACACGCCGGCGACGCCACCCCGGACTCGATGCAGGCCTTGTTGTGCAGCCCGTGTTTCGACCGGGACGCGGTCCGTGACGCTGTCCGGGCCCGGATCGTCGCTGAGATCGGCGATCCGGGCGGGATCCTGGTCGCCGACGAGACCGGGTTCGTCAAGAAGGGCAAACGCTCCGCCGGGGTTCAGCGGCAGTACACCGGCACCAGCGGCAAGGTCGACAACTGCCAGATCGGGGTGTTCCTGGCCTACCACACCCCGACCGGGCGGGCGCTGATCGACCGCGAGTTGTACCTGCCGAAGTCCTGGACCGATGACCGCGACCGCTGCCGGAAGGCGAACATCGGCGACGAGGTCGAGTTCGCTACGAAACCGCAGCAAGCCCAAGCCATGCTGGAACGTGCCGTCGATGCCGGAGTTCCGTTCGCCTGGTTCACCGCCGACGAGGCGTACGGCCAGAACCCGGGCCTGCGCGGCTGGTGCGAAGAACACGACATCGCCTATGTGATGGCCACCCGCAAGGACCATGAGGTGCCGTCCGGGCTGCACACCAGCACCCGTGTCGACCAGTTGATCGCCTCGATCCGGTCCGGGGCCTGGCGGCGGATCTCCTGCGGCGACGGCGCTCACGGCCCTCGGGTCTACGACTGGGTGTCCACCCCGATCCGCGCCACGTTCCCGCACGGCCGGCGCGGCTGGGTCCTGGCCCGCCGCAACATCACCACCGCAGAGGTCGCGTACTACGTGTGCTTCGGCCCGCGGGGCACCCGGCTGCGGACTCTTGTTCGCACGGCGGGTGCGAGGTGGGCCGTCGAGGAGAGTTTCCAGATCACCAAGAACGAGGTCGGCCTGGACCAGTACCAGGTCCGCCGCTACGACGCCTGGTACGCCCACATCACCCTGGCCATGGCCGCCGCCGCGTTCCTCACCGTCACCCGCACCACCGAGAACGCCACCAGCAAACTTCACCAGGCCATGACGAGGACGGCCTGATCCCCCTGACCGTCAACGAGATCAGGCGCCTGCTCGCCGCCCTCGTCCTGACCGCACGACACACCGCCGAGCATGTGCTGGCCTGGTCAACCTTCCGCCGCCGCTGCCTTCAACGATCCCGTGACTCCCACTACCGCAAACGACTCAGCACGCTCGGAAGCTACGAACCGCCGTAGCAGTA
>NZ_JBEZZB010000373.1:0-1407 GCF_040638955.1 Actinoplanes sp. NPDC024001 | reverse complement strand
GCGGCTACTTATTTACTGGTCGTACGACCGCAGCCCGGCCAGGCTTGGTCGAGGTGACCGGCGGGACACTCTCTTGCGGCTGTCCACCGGCATTTCGGTGTGACTCACACATGGCATGCGCTCTGCCGGTCACCGCGGCGCGGAGTGGCTCAAGAGGGGACTGCCCAGCTCAAAGTAGCGCTGCCCTCCCGCCGACACATTGTCGGCTCGACGGAGGGACAACGATATGGGCCAGGTAGTTATCGGCGTAGACCCGCACAAGCGCTCCGCCACCATCGAGGTCATCGACCAGCGCGAACGCGTCCAAGCCAAGGGCCGGTTCGGCACCGACACCGACGGCTACCAGGCCATGCTCGCTGCCGGCCGCAAACACACCGACCGGATCTGGGCGGTCGAGGGCTGCAACGGCATCGGCCGGCACGTCGCCCAGCGGCTGGTCGCCGACGGCGAGACCGTCTTGGACGTTCCGGCGAAACTGTCTGCCCGCGCCCGGGTGTTCTCCACCGGCCAAGGCCGCAAGACTGACCCGGTCGACGCCCACAGCGTCGCCGTCGTCGCCTTGCGCACCCCTGACCTGCGACAGGTCACCATCGATGACACCACCGTGGCGTTGCGGCTGCTCGTTGACCGTCGCGACCAGCTCGGCGATGCCCGCACCGAGATCGTGTCCCGGCTGCACCATCTGCTGCTGGAACTGATCCCCGGCGGGGCGAAGAAGTTCCTGTCCGCCCAGCAGGCCCGGGCGCTGCTCAACACCGTCCGCCCGCGCGACGTCGTCGGCAAGACCCGCCGCTGGCTGGCCTCCGAACTCATCCACGAACTCGTCACCATCGACAAGAAGATCAAGATCGCCAACGCGGAACTCACCGAACTGGTCTCCTCAACCGGCAGTGAGCTGCAGCAACTGCATGGCATCGGCCCGTCCGGCGCCGCCCGCCTGATCGGCGACATCGGTGACATCAGCCGATTCACCAGCCGCGGCCACTTCGCCTCCTGGAACGGCACCGCACCCATCGACGCATCCTCCGGCGACCAGAAACGGCACCGCCTGTCGCGGGCCGGCAACCGGCGCATCAACCGGGTCCTGCACATCATGGCCGTGGTCCAGCTGCGCAACGACACCGAAGGACGCCGCTACTACCGGCGCAGACTCGCCGAGGGCAAGACCACCATGGAAGCCATGCGCGCCCTCAAACGCAGGCTCTCCGACGTCGTCTACCGGCAGATGACCACTGACGCCAAACGGCTCAGGACGGGCCCGGGAGGACAAGCGGGGGCGACTCTGCAATCCAGCGCGGCCGACCCAAACCCCCAGGCCGACACTTCGGAGAAGTCACTTCCCGGACCCGCTGAAGACCACCATAGAACACCGCTCCTCACCGCCTCTTGACACAGAGGGGCGCCATG
>NZ_JBEZZB010000372.1:0-1450 GCF_040638955.1 Actinoplanes sp. NPDC024001 | reverse complement strand
GGAGTTTCAATGACCATGTCAAGCCGCGTTCGCGGTGATCGGCGGTGAGGGGTGGAACTCACGGCCGTCGCGCAGCAGTGCCCAGATGACGTCGATCAGTCGGCGGGCCAGGGCGATCAGGGCTTGGGTGTGGAGCTTGCCTTCCGCGCGTTTGCGCTGGTAGAAGGCCTTGGATGGTCCGTCGGGCTTGATCGCGGACAGTGCGGCGAGGTAGAACACCCGGCGCAGGCCGCGGTGGTAGCGCTTGGGCCGGTGCAGGTTGCCGCGTACGCGTCCAGAGTCGCGGGGTACCGGTGCCAGGCCGGCGTAGGCGGCCAGCCGGGCCGAGCTGCCGAACGCGGCCAGCAGGTCGCCTCCGGTGTCGGCGAGCAACTGGGCCCCCAGGATCGGTCCGAACCCGTTGACGCTGGTGATCCGCGGCGCGTGCGGATGCTCGCCGAACGTGCCGGTGATCTGCTTGTCCAGGTCCTTGATCTCCCGGTCGAGGTCGAGCAGTTGAGCGGCGAGCCGGGCGATCAGCGGCGCCACCGCGGCTTCGGTGGGCAGCGCAATGGTCTGCGCAGCCGCCGCGGCGAGGGCTTTGTCGACCATCGCCGCAATGCCTTTAGGCCATGCACCGCCGGCGTGCAGGTGCTCGGCGATCGCGTCAGCGCCGGCCTCACGCAGACCGCCGGGGGTTTGGAAGCCGGTCAGCAGCACCAGCGACGAGCGGGTGGTGTAGTCGAAAGCCGCTTCCAGCGCCGGGAAGATCGAGGCGAGCAGGTCACGCAGCCGGTTCACCCCACGCACCCAGTCACCCATCAGGTCCTCGCGACGGGCGGTCAGCACCCGCAACTCGGCGACCAGCTGATCCGGCTCGGTGATCGGCGTCAGATCGTGGCGCAGCCGGGCGGTCTCGGCGATGGTGAACGCGTCCTTGGCGTCGCTCTTGCCCTCCCCGGCGAACGCGCCGGCCATCCGGTTGACCAGCCGGCCGGGCACATACACCAACTCCGCGCCCGTCTGACGCAGTACCGCCAGCAGCAGCCCCGCGCTGCCGGAGGTCATGTCCAGGGCCCACCGCACGTGTCCGGCGGCCTTGCCTGCCCGGGCGATCAACGCCTCGATCTCGGCCTGCCCGTTGGCCAGCCGCTTGCTGAACACCACCTTGCCGGTCTCGTCGACCGCGCACGCATGGTGATGCGCCTTGCCGACATCGATCCCGACCCAGATCCGCTCCCGGACCTTCACCGGCCCGAACCTCCCTATAACCGCAGCTCAACCCCGTCGATGGCACTGCCGGCAGCTCCATAAACAGCGACGCACGCAGATCTCAATCAGCAGTCAGGCCATCGGAAACGGCAGGGCGGCCACTCCTTCGGAACCACCCAACGGCAAGAAGCCATCAGCCACACCCCACCGTCCCGGGCACCCGGGGCATCAACCCCAGACGATCAACAACCTTATGGAG
>NZ_JBEZZB010000371.1:0-1520 GCF_040638955.1 Actinoplanes sp. NPDC024001 | reverse complement strand
GGTCACTAGGGCACCATCCTTTCGACGAGATCTTGGTTGTAAGGTCTCGCCGGAACTCGGCGAGGATCGGGAGATGGCCTGTGGTGGTCGCCCTTCGAGGGCCTGTATGACACCGCCACTCCTGGTCCTTGCCGGGGCTGCCGACCGGCAACAGGGAGATGCGCCGTAGAGCGCCGGTTAGTGACCACCCGGCAGACAGCCCCGCTCGCCGAGTCACGTCGCTGCCAGCGTTTGTAGGAGTTGTGTTGTCTCTCAACGTCGAAGAAGCATCGTTCTTCGTCGGGATCGACTGGGCCGCCGAGATCCACGCCGTGTGCGTGCAGGACGAGGCCGGCCGCAAGGTCGCCGTGTTCACCGTCGCGCACACCGCCGACGGTCTGACCGCTCTGGTGCGGCGCCTGTCGCGCATCGGTGAGCCCGAGACCATGCCGATCGGCATCGAACGCCCGGACGGGCGGCTGGTCGACGTGCTGCTCGAGGCCGGGCACCCGGTGGTGCCGGTCAAGCCGAACGCGATCAAGGCCTGGCGTGACGGTGAGGTGCTCTCCGGCGCCAAGTCCGACGCCGGTGACGCCGAGATCATCGCCGAGTACCTGCGGCTGCGCCGGCACCGGCTGCGGCTGGCCACTCCGTACTCGGTCCAGACGAAGGCGCTGCGGACCGCGGTCCGCACCCGCGGCGATCTGGTCGAGATGCGCGTCGCCGCCGGCAACCAGCTGTCCGCGCTGCTCGACGCGCACTGGCCCGGCGCCAAGACGATCTTCGCCGACGTGACGTCGCCGATAGCTCTGCAGTTCCTGACCCGCTACCCGAGCGCCCGGGACGCCCAGAACCTGAACGCCAAACGCCTGAGCTCGTTCTGCGCCAAGCACGGCTATTCCGGCCGTCGCAGCGGCGAGCAGTTGCTCGCCCGGCTGCGTGGCGCACCCACAGCAACGATCGACGAAACGCTCTGCGAGGCGGTCCGCGACGCCGTCCTCGCACTGGTCAACGTGCTGAAAGCCCTGGTCGGCTCGATCAAGGACCTGGACCGCAAGGTGAGCGCCGCACTCGGGGAGCACCCGGACGGCGAGATCTTCACGTCGCTGCCAAGGTCTGGTCAAATCAACGCCGCCCAGATGCTCGCCGAGTGGGGCGACTGCCGGCAAGCCTACGACAGCCCCGATGCCGTCGCCGCGCTGGCCGGAGCCAGCCCGGTCACCAACCAGTCCGGCCGGCACCGGGCGGTGCACTTCCGCTGGGCCTGCAACAAACGCTTCCGCGTCGCGATCACCACGTTCGCCGACAACAGCCGTCACACCAGCCCTTGGGCGGCCAAGGTCTACGCCGACGCCCGAGCCCGCGGGCACGACCATCCGCACGCCGTCCGCGTGCTCGCCCGCGCCTGGATTCGCGTGATCTGGCGTTGCTGGCAAGACCGCGTCGCCTACGATCCCGCCCGGCACGGCAACGCCGTACGCCTCATTCAACCTGGACAAAACGATCTGCTCGCTGCCTGAGGTTGACACAGGGAGTGTCAT
>NZ_JBEZZB010000370.1:0-1550 GCF_040638955.1 Actinoplanes sp. NPDC024001 | reverse complement strand
TTCTACGGCAATCTGACCCAGTCGCAGATCGCTGAGCAGATCGGGATCTCGCAGATGCACGTGTCCCGGTTGCTGACCAAGGCCCTGACCAAGCTCCGCGGCCAGCTGACGGCCGACGCGATCTAACTTCTCTCCCTCCCCAAAGACGGCGCCGGCCCAGCCGGCGCCGTCACTCTTTTCTCTTCACCCCCCGCGCCGGTCTCTCACCGCACTCCCCGCCCGCGCCGTGCCGGCCTTTGCTCGGCCGGTCCGCGCTTCCGTCATTCAGCCCGCGCCGTGCCGGCCTTTGCTCGGCTGGTCCGCGCTTCCGTCACTCAGCCCCGGGCGTGCCGGTCCTTGCTTCGCCGGTCCGCGCGTTGCCGGTCGGTGCTTCTGTCACCGAAGGGAGGCGGCGGCCTTGTCCTTCGCCTTGCCTCCCGGGTCCGAGGAACTCGCCGAACCTTGCGGAGCTCGTGCTGCTCTCGCCGCCGGATCAAGGGCTGCAGCTGACTTCTAAATCGGGAAACTGCTCCAGCTTTCGGGGCTGACCGCCGATTCGGCCCTGAGGCGGTGAGCTTCGGCAGTCCTTCCCCTGAGACGCCCGGGTTCTTGTGTGCCGCAAACCAAGGGGTGAGCCGCTCGCGCTCCGGGGTAAGCCGTCCGGTCTGCCGCCGGGACTGGACGGACCTCTGCCTACTGGATCTGGGCGGGCAAGATGGACACCATGACCGCGCTGCCCGATTCGGTGCCGCATTCCGGCGCTGTCGAGTTGCGTTGCTGGACGCTGGACGACTTCCGGGGTTTGCGGCATCTGCGGGCGGCGCTCCGTTCGGAGTTGGCCGCAAGGGGAGCCGGCGAGTTCGGCGATCTGGTCGATCGCATGGTGGTCGTGGCGACCGAGCTGGCCACGAACGCGCTGCGATACGGACTGCCACCCACCGAGGTCCGCCTGCTGCACGCGGATGACCGCCTGATCATCGACGTGGCGGATCGCGACCTGGAGACGGAGCCGCGCTTCGACCTTGACCGGCCGCCGGGTGCGGGCGGCCTCGGCCTGGCCCTGGCGCGCACCTTCGCCGCCGACGTCGGCTGGTTCAAGACCGGGGAGACCAAGCATGTCTGGGCCGGCTTTCACCGTACGTAGTGAAGTCGTATCGCGAATGCGATTGTGGCTCACCAATGGTGTGGGGAAGCAGCCGTCACAACCGCCCCGGAAGGGTAGGGGGCCGATTTGGCGCTGCGGGAACGACCGGGTAATGTTCTCCGAGCCGGCAGGGAAACGGGCGAGCGAGCGGAGAGATCCGCAGCGGCCGTCCTGCCAAACCCCAAGGATCGAGTGCGACGACTCGTCGTGTACTCTTCCGCGGGGCTCGAACGGATCGCCAATCCATTCGAATTTGCGAAAAACGCGGATTTGACGGAGCGGGAAACGGGCGAGTAACGTAGAGCGAGTGCCCCGGGCGGCGGGCCGCGAAAGCGGAACGCAGGATGGTGTGCGGTTGTTCTTTGAGAACTCAACAGGGTGCTTGATAAGCCAGTGCCAATTATGGCAATACCCCGGCTCATCGTTT
>NZ_JBEZZB010000369.1:0-1592 GCF_040638955.1 Actinoplanes sp. NPDC024001 | reverse complement strand
GCTTGCGGGGGGGTGCTGCTGGCGGGGGCCGGAATCGCCGCCGACTCCCGGGCCACCGCCCGCCGGCGCGCCGGTGAGCTGGCCGTCCTGCACACCCTCGGCGCCGGGCCCCGCCTGCTGGCCCGCTCGCTCGTGGTCGAGCAGGCGTTCCTGGCCGGGGTGGGCGCGCTCGCCGGCCTGACGGTCGGCCTGCTGGTCGCGGGCGCGATGGCCCCGCTGCTGGTGCTCACCCCGACCGCGGTGCGGCCGGTGCCGGAACCGGTTCTGCAGGTCGGCTGGCTGCCCACGGTGGGCAGCGTGGTGCTGCTGGTCGGCATCGCGCTGGCGCTGAGCGCCGCGACCGCGGCCTCGGCAGCACGCCGGCTCCCGGCGGCGCGCTTGCGGTTGGGTGCGGACCGATGAAGAACCAGATCATCGGTACGGTACGCCGCGCTCGCGCGTACGCCGGGCAGCTCGGGCTGCTCGCCGCCCTGGTCATGCTGACCGCCTTCCTGGCCTCCGGGTTGCCCCGGATCGCCAACGACCGCACCGACGCCGGCCTGCGTACCGAGATCGGCCGGCTCGAGTCGTCGCAGCGCGACCTGACGTTCAGCCTGCCCATGGCGGAGCCGGACTTCCGGCCGAAGGCCGACCAGGCGGCGCTGCTCGATCGGATCCGCCAGGAGCTCCCGGCGCCGCTGCCCGAGATGGTCGAGAACGGCTGGTTCGTCACCGAGGCGGCGCCGGCCGCCATGGCCGTCGGCGCCGCCGAGCCGGGCAGCTGCCCACCGCTGGCCGGGGTCCGCCGGCAGACCGGCTCCGAGCAGGCCACCCGGATCGTCGAGGGACGGGCCCCGCGGTCCGGCCGGACCGCCGAGGTGATGGCCGGCCGCGACGAGGCACGAGGGCTCGGCATCCGGGTCGGCGACACGCTCGCCCTGTCCGCCCGGTGGGGCACCGCCCAGGTGCGCGTGGTCGGCCTCTACGAGCAGGTGAACCCGGCCGACCCGTTCTGGGCGGACGCGAAACTGACCCGGGTCTCCTGCCCCAGCATCGACGACGGCACCCGTTTCCAGGCCATCCTGCTCAGCGACCGCGCCGGTGCGACCATGGCCGGTGACGGCATCGGTGAGCTGCGCGAACGCTGGCGTTACCGGCTCGACGCGCAGCGGCTCACCGCCGACCGGATCGGCGAGCTGAAGACCGCGGTGGCCGCCGCCCGCCGCTACCCGCCGGAATACAGCACGCTGCTGAGCAGTGTGGACTCCACCCTCGCCGACTTCGACGAGCGGCTGCGCGGGGTGCGGGCGCTGCTCGCCGTGGTGCAGGCCGGCCTGCTCGCCACCGCGGCCGGGCTGATCCTGCTGGCCGCCCGGCTCGGCGTCGACCGCCGCCGCAACGAGTACGCGCTGATCCGCGCCCGCGGCGGCTCGGTCCGGGCGATCGCCGCGCGCGCCTTCGCCGAGACGCTGCAGGTCGTGCTGCCGGCCGCGCTGCTCGGCTGGCTGGCCGGGGTGCTGACCGGCGGGCGGGCGGACGTCTGGGAACCGCTGCTGGTCACGGCGATCGTGCTGCTCGCGGTCGCCGCGCCGGCCGCGTACGCCGCCGCCGGC
>NZ_JBEZZB010000368.1:0-1623 GCF_040638955.1 Actinoplanes sp. NPDC024001 | reverse complement strand
GCCGGCCCACCTCCGGCCCGCCGAACCCGCGCCGGCGCCGCCGCGCGCACCGGCGGGGTTCAGCCCGGCGCCGGTCCGGTCCGCCGCCGAGGTGTACGGGCTGGACGAGTCGCGGCCGATCTCACCGGCCGCCCCGCCGCCCGCCGCGACACCGGAACTGCGCTCCGGCGACCTCGACCCGGTCCAGCGGAACCTGATGACGGTCGGCATGCCCGAGGAGATGGCCCGCAAGATCACGGGTGGGGACACGTACGCCGGGGTTCTCAGCGTGCTCGCCGCCCGCCCGGCCGCACCGGGCATCCCGGACGGGCCCGGGGAGATCCTGGTCCTGGCGGGGGAGGTGCACACGGCCGTACCGATCGCCAAGCAGCTGCTGGAGCAGATTCACGTCGACCAGACCCACCTGCTGCTGGCCGCGCCCTCCACGGCGGGCACCGGGCTGCACTCGTCGCGCCTGATCTCCAGCCGCAGCGCGGCGGAGTCA
Source organism: Actinoplanes sp. NPDC024001 (assembly GCF_040638955.1). Lineage (NCBI taxonomy): Bacteria > Bacillati > Actinomycetota > Actinomycetes > Micromonosporales > Micromonosporaceae > Actinoplanes > Actinoplanes sp. NPDC024001. The sequence continues at coordinate 1,139 of NZ_JBEZZB010000368.1, read as the reverse complement.
CGCGCCGAGAAGCTGCAGGGCTCCGAGCACCCCTGGGTCGTGGTGATCGACGCGCCGGTCGGCGGCACCGACCCGTTCTGGGTCAACGACATGTGCGACGCGCTCGGCGCCACCGCGCTGTGGGCCGTGGTCGACGCCACCCGCAAGACCGCGGACACCGCCCGTCACCTGCGCAGCCTCGGTGACGTGGAGTCGCTCGTGGTGCACAGCGTGGAACTCACCTCGGACCCGGCCTCGGTGCTCGGGCTCGACGTGCCGATCTTCTCGCTGGACGGCAAGCCGGCCACGCCGCACGCCTGGGCCGCGATGCTGTGCGCCCGGATCGCCGCCGAGGTCATGCCGTCCGCCGCCTCACCTCGCCGGTCCTCCCGCTCCTCCCGGCGATGATCAGACCGTCGGTTCTGCTGTTCGCGCTGCTGATGAGCGCGCCGGCCTGGTACCGCCTGCTGCTCGACGAGATCGACATCATGCAGGTGCTGATCCGGTTCCTCATCGCGGTGCCGATCGCTGCCGTGCTGCTGGCCGGGTTCCGCTTCATCATCGGCGGATACCGGGCCTCGGCGGAACCGGCGCCCACCCCGGTGACGCCCGAGCGGTTCGACTCGTCGGAACCGGAGAAGTCACCCTGAGCAGCTGAAACACCGGCGCCGGCCCGCATTCGCGGACCGGCGCCGGTGTCGTCTCAGGCGTGGATGTCCAGGCGCCCGGTGGGCACCGCCCGCCGGGTCGCGGCCGGCGCCGGCTCGGCCGGCACGTCATTGCCGGCCCCCTGACCGGTACGGCGTCCCAGCGCCGCCGCCGACTGGCCCGCCAACTGCTCACGGGCCTGCTGCTGCGCGTTGCCCTGGCGCAGGTCGAGCGAGCAGTTGCCGAAGCCGGACTCCTCCAGTTCGCGGCGCAGCTCGTCGAGCGACGAGCGCAGCGCCTCGGTGCCGGCCTCGGTGCCGCCGGTGAGCTGGACGGTGATGTCCCCGTTGCGGATCTCCGCGACCACCTGGACCGGGCCGAGGTCGACCGGGTGCAGGTTGACGGTCAGGCGGTGCACGCCGTCGGCGTCCAGCCGCAGCGGAGCGATCCGCATGGCCAGCTGAGTCGCCGGCGGCGCGGGCACCGCGGGCGCGGCCGGCGGTGGTGGCGCC
>NZ_JBEZZB010000367.1:0-1650 GCF_040638955.1 Actinoplanes sp. NPDC024001 | reverse complement strand
CTGGCCGCCGCGGACCGGCTGGCCCGCCGGGCCACCGGGTTGTCGCTGCCCCTCGCGGTCGCCGAGGCGGCCCGCCGCCCGCAGGCCACCGCGGCGACCTTGCTGATCACGCTGGCCTGCTCGGCCGGCACGTTCGGGGTGGCGTTCGACGCCACCTGGGAACGCTCGCAGCGCGATCAGGCCGACCTGTCGGTCGGCACCGATCTGGCGATCACCCTCACCGCTCCCCCGGCGGCCGGTCAGGGTGCGCTGGTCAGCGCGGCCACCGGCGGCACGGTACGGCCGGCCGCCGGGCGCGGTGTCTCGGTCGGGCAGTGGCTCGGTGCCGGTGGGGACGCGCCCCGGCTGGTCGCCGTCGACAGCACCCGGGCCGGCGAGCTGATCCGCGGGCGGCTGGACGGTGGGCGTACCTGGGCGGCGGTGGGCGCCGGCCTGGCGCCCGCCCGACCGGCCGGCGGCATCGCCGTGGCGCCCGGCGCCGAGTTCGTCCTGGCCGGCACCGCGAGCCCGGCGGAACCGCTCGCGGTCACCCCGCGCCTGCTGCTGGAGGACGCCACCGGGCTGCGCACCACCTGCACGGCCGCGCCGGTGCCGCTCGACGGGCGGGCACACCGGCTGCCCGGCTGCGCGAGCGCCGACGGGTTGCGGCTGGTCGCGGTCTCGCTGCCGGTGGGCGGCGACGCGATCAGCCCGGAACGGACCGACGAGAGCCGGATCGCGGTCACCCTCACCGTGCCGGGCACCGATGCCGGCGGCTGGACGGCCACGTCGGTCCAGCCGTACGCCGAGCAGCTCGCCGACCCGGCCGTCACCGTTGACGGGACCAGCCTGCGGATGACCTCCACCGTGCAGCTCGGCGGCCCGCCCGAGGCGCCCCGCGAGCTGGTCGTCTCCGCGTTCACCGATCCCGGCCCGGTGCCGGTGGCCGTCTCGGACCGCTTCGCCGGCGAGATCGGCGGCCGCCCCGGCGACCGGTTCGACGTCACGGTCGGCACGACCGCCCTGTCGGTACGGGTCGCCGACGTGGTGCCGGCGGTCCCGTCGGCGCCCGGCGCGGTGGCCCTGCTCGCCGACCTGGACACCCTGTCCCGGGCCCTGGTGGTCCGCGGCGACCTGGACTTCCCGGTGGACGCCTGGTGGACCGGCCGGCCGGCATCCCCCGACGCCGCCGGCCGGGCCGCCGGACTGCACCTGGGCCCGGTCACCACCCGCGGCGGCGAGATCGCCCGGCTGAGCTCCGGGCCGGTGCCGGCCGGGCTGCCGGCGGTGCTGCGGCTGCTCGTGCCGGCGGCGGCCCTGCTGCTGCTCGCCGGCATCGTCCTGCACGTCACCAGCGACCTGCGGACCCGCGCCCTGGAGGTGGCCCGGCTGCGCGGGCTCGGGATGACCCGGCGCGAGGTGCGCCGCACCCTGCTGGGCCAGCACGCCGTCGTGCTGCTGCCGATGGTGGTGGCCGGCGCGGCGGTCGGCGCGGCCGGCACCCGCCTGGTGGCGCCGCTGCTGGTGCGCTCCGACACCGGCGCCGAACCGGTGCCGGCGGTCGTGCCGCTGTGGCCGTGGGCGGCCGAGGGGATCCTGCTCGCGGGCCTGCTGGCCGCCTGCACCCTCGCGGTCGGCATCGTGGTCGCGGTGCAGTCGCGCCGCGCCGAC
>NZ_JBEZZB010000366.1:0-1713 GCF_040638955.1 Actinoplanes sp. NPDC024001 | reverse complement strand
GCCGGCCGGGCGGGCCACCCGGGTCCGGCCCGCCGGCCCCGCCGCGCAGGATCCGGGTGTGCAGGGCAGTCAGCTCCGGCCCGGGTTCGCTGCCCAGGTCCTCGGCGATGGCGTCGCGGGTCCGCGCGAACGTCTCCAGGGCCTGGGCCGGCCGCCCCGCCGCGACCAGCGCGTTCATCTGCACCGCGATCAGCGCCTCGACGGTCGGGTTCTCCGCCGCGTACGGCGCCAGCCGCTCGGCGACCTCCTCGGCCCGGCCCAGCTGCAGCCCGCAGCGGCCCAGCCGGGCGAGCACGTCCAGCTTCTCGCGGGCCAGGGTGGAGCGGACCCGGGCGGCCCAGTCCCCCGGCACGCCGGTGAGCGCCTCGTCGCCCCAGTCCTCGACGGCGTCGAGCAGCAGGGTGGCGGCGCGCAGGTGGTCGCCGGCCTCCTCGGCGGCGCGGGCCTCGAACACCTGGCGGCGGGCCCGGTGCAGGTCGACCAGGTCCGGTTCGCAGTCGATCAGGTAGCCGCCGGCCTCGTAGCGCAGCGTGTCCGGGCCGAACACCGGCTCCAGGACGCGGCGCAGGCGGGTGGCGTACGGCGCGATCGGCGTGCGTGAGGGTGGCGGGGCCTCACCCCAGACCCGGTCGATCAGGGTGCTGACCGGCACCACCTGCCGAGGTGTGAGCAGCAGCGCGGCCAGCACGCATCGCTGCTTGCCCGGCCCGAGGTCGATCCCCGCGTCAGCGCCGGCGTGGTGAAGGGTATCGGTGTCGTCGACCAGCCGCATCGGTCCCAGCAGCCGCCACTGCATCAGCCCGTTTCCCCCGTGCCCCTCATCTCTCCCCCGCTGTCCCGCTCCCGGGCGGTGCCACGATCACCCAGGATGCAATCGTTTTGCAAACCGTTGTCGGCACCATGATTCGGCGTCCACGGCCACCACGGGGAGTCGTGGGCGCTCAGGCGTCCATGGGGGGCGATGCCGGGAGCGGCCAGGGGCCGTTCCCGGCGCCCGGGACTGCCATTCCCCAGCGCGGCACCGCTCAATCAAACAGTGCTCAATAAAGCGGGGGCTCAGGCGAGGAGCCGCAGCGGGACGGCGGCGCCGAGCGCCGCCATCCCGGCGTCGTTCGGGTGCAGATGGTCACCGCAGTCGTACGCCGGGAGCAGCCGCCGCGGGTCGGCCGGGTCACGGACCGCCGCATCGAAGTCGATCACCCCGTCGTACTCGCCGGCCATGCGCATCCACGCGTTGAACCGGTCCCGTTCGACCTGGTTGGCCGCGGTGTCGTAGGCGCGCGGCGCGCCGGCCATCGGCAGCAGGGTGCCACCGAGGACCCGGACGCCGGCCGCGCGCCCCCGGGCGATGATCTCCCGGTGCCCGGCGATCAGGTCGTCGGCCGTGGTGCCCGGATCGCGGCCGAGGTCGTTCACCCCGAGCAGGGTGATCAGGTGCCGCACCCGGGCGTGGCCCAGCGCGTCCCGGTGCAGGCGCCGCAGCCCGGACGGGCCGCTGTGCGCGCTGTCGCCGGCCCGCCCGGTGGGTTCCTCGAAGCCGGTGAGCAGCCGGTTGCCGCTGATCCCCAGGTTGAGCACGCCGAGGTCGAGGTCGGCGCGCCGCAGCCGGGTGGCGAGCGTGTCGGTCCAGCGGCGGTTGGCGTTCTCCTGGCTGCGCACGCCGGCGGTGATCGAGTCGCCGAGCGCGGCGACCGCGGCCGCCGAGCGGGTGGC
>NZ_JBEZZB010000365.1:0-1733 GCF_040638955.1 Actinoplanes sp. NPDC024001 | reverse complement strand
CGGCCGGGCCGCGGGCGACCGCCCGGCGCAGCGCGGCGGTCTCGCCGACGCTCGGGGCGGGCGGCAGGGTCCGCAGGGTGAACGCGGCGGTCTCCCGGTTCGCCACGACGAGCCGGGCCGCCGCGGTGTAGGCGTCCAGGTGCGACAGGTCGTGCTCGTCGAGTTCCGGCAAGGTGTGCCGGGCCAACTGGTGGGCGTCCTCCGGCGAACAGTTGAAAAAGATCTTGTTGCGGGCGTTCGCGGACAACGCCAGTTGGCGGACAACGCCAGTTGGATGTCGCGGGGCAACTGCATCAGGTTCTGATGCGCCAGGACCAGCCGCAGCCGGTAGCCGCGGGCTTCGGCCAGCATGTCGGCCACCGAGCCGGGCAGGTTCAGCAGGTTGTGCGCCTCGTCCAGGTAGAGCCCGGCGTCACGGCGCCGGTGCTCGGCCGTGCCGGCGCGGGCGGTGGCCGCCTGCCAGACGGAGGCGAACAGCAGGCTGCCCATCAGCTTGGCGGTCTCCTCACCGAGTTGGCCCTTCGGCAGCCGGGCGATCAGGATGCCGCCGTCGAGGACCCGGCGCATGTCGAAGCTGGACTGCTGCGCGCCGAGGGTGTGCCGGACGAAGTCGCGCAGCAGAAACGAGCGCAGCCGGGCCAGCACCGGGCCGATCACCTGGGCGCGCAGCTGCGGCGGTGTCGACTCGTACCACTCCCAGAACCCCTTGAGGCCTTCCGGGTCGCCCAGATCGGCGGTCAGCTCGGCCCGGAACCCGCGGTCGTTGAGCAGCGGCGGCACCAGCAGCAAGGTCGGGTTCGGGCGGCGCATCAGGGTCAGGCAGGCCACCCGCAGCACGTCGTCGATGCGTGGCCCCCAATGCCGTTGGAAGATCTTGCTGAAGACCGAGACGATGTTGTCCACGACCAGGTCGTGGTCGGCGCCGACCAGCGGGTTGAGGGTGGCGCCGCCCTGCTGGTCCGGGTCGATGATCACCAGACGGTCGGCGGTGTCGGCGGGCAGCCGGTCGAGGATGTCCAGGGCCAGGTCGCCTTTGGGATCGATGACGACCACGCCGCGGCGGGCCTTCACGTCGTCCAGGACGAGGTGGGTCATCAGGGTGGACTTGCCGGAGCCGGTGGCGCCGAGCAGGTGGATGTGCTGGCGGGCGTCCGCGATGCGCAGCGCGACGGTGTGCCCGCCGAGCTCGGCGCGGCCGAGCACCTTGGTGTTGCGGCCGCCAGAGGGCACGGTGACCGGTGCCGGTGCGCTCTTGGCGCGGGCCCGGTCCAGGCCGGGGACGGCGACATCGGTGGGCAGCGCGGCGATCGCGGCCACCTCGGCGGCCGACAGCAGGAAACCGCGGGAGAACCGGCGGTCGGCGAGCACCGCGGCCGGCCGGCGCAGCCGGTGCCGGCGCAGCCGGTTGCGTCCGGTGTACATGCCGAACGCCGACGCCAGCCCGTGCCCGATGACCGCCAACCGGCGGCGCAGCGCATCACCGTCCCCGCCGGCAGGCCGCTGTGGTGTGGCCACGACGGCGTAGCGCAGGCTGACCTCCCACAGCGTGGCGAGGGCCTTGTCCACGGCGAGGCGCGCGTCGCGGTCGCGGACCGGATCCGCGGGTGCCGGCCGGGTCGCGGGCCGCGCCGGGTGCGGCTGACGAATCGGGGTGATCACCTCGGTGGCCAGGTCCAGTGCCGCCCGGACCCAGGTGACGGGATCGGCGAGCCCGGTGGCGCGGCGGCCGGTGC
>NZ_JBEZZB010000364.1:0-1778 GCF_040638955.1 Actinoplanes sp. NPDC024001 | reverse complement strand
TTGACATCCTCTCCGCCCTAATGGACGGAGATTCCCTCCACGCTGCGCGTGGAGCACGCGGCGTCCGGGTGGGTTACCGCTTCTCTGCGCGCTGCCGGGGCGAGTCCCGGTCTTACGTGCGCTCCACGGTCGTTGAGGTCCGCCTGTCCGGCGGCCCTGATGTTCCTGGCGGCATTGATGTCGCGGTCGTGGGTGGTGCCGCAGGGGCACGTCCACTCGCGTATGGATAGGTTCAGCTTGTCGCCGATCCTGCCGCAGTCCGAGCACATTCGGGTGGACGGGAAGAACCTGTCCACCCGGCCGAACGTCCTGCCGTACCGGGCGGCCTTGTATTCCAGCATGCTGGTGAAGGTCGCCCATCCGGCATCGTGCACGCTCTTGGCCAGTCGCGTGCGGCCGAGACCGGCGACGCTCAAGTCCTCCACGAAGATCGCTTGGTTCTCGCGAATCACTTTCGTGGACAGCTTGTGCAGCCAGTCCCGCCGGGTATCGGCCACCCGCGCGTGAGCGCGAGCGACCTTCACGACGGCTTTCTTCTGGTTGTTGCTGCCCCGCTGCTTGCGGGACAAGTCCTGTTGCCGCCGCTTGAGCTTGCGCGCGGCGCGGCGCAGGAACTTCGGGGCGTCGATTTTCCGGCCGTCGGACGTCACCACGAAGTGCGTCAGGCCGAGGTCGATGCCGATCTCGGAGTCGGCCGACGGCAGCGTCTCGTCCTGATCGACGGTCACGACGAACGAGGCGAAGTATCGGCCGGTCGCGTCCCGAATGATTGCCACGCTGGACGGGTCCGAGGGCAGTGTCCGTGACCAACGCACGTCCAGGTCGCCGATCTTCGGCAGCCGCAGCAGGCCGTTGTCGAGGACCTTGAACCGGCTGTTCTTGGTGAAGCGGATGGCCTGCCGGTTGTCCTTGCGTGACCGCAAGCGGGGCGCAGCGACCTTGCGGCCCTTGCGCTTGCCCGTGACCGAGGCGAAGAAGTTGCGGTACGCCGTGTTCAGATCCGCCAGCGCCTGTTGCAGAACAACGGCGGAGACCTCGCCCAGCCAGGCTCGGGCCTCGGTCGTCTTGGCCTGCGTGATGACCTGCTTGGACAGCTCGGCGTCCGAGACGCACGGCAAGCCCTGCTCGCGGGCCTGCTGGCGCAACCTGAGCCCGTCGTTGAACACCACCCGCGCGCACCCGAACGCCCGAGCCAGCTCTATCTGCTGGCCGGGCGTCGGGTAGACGCGGAAGTTGTACCGCAGCTGCACGACAGACACGGTACCATTTTGGTCTATGGCACCAATTGCAGGCATTCGCACTGGTAGGCATTGTGTTTTTGCGATGCACGTCCACTTGGTTTTCGTGACGAAGTTCCGGCACAAGGTGTTCGCTGACCGGCACCTGACCCGCATGGAGGCGATCATGCGGGACGTGTGCGCCGACTTCGAGGCTGAGCTGGTCGAGTTCAATGGCGAGAACAACCACGTGCACCTGCTGGTCAACTTCCCGCCCAAGGTTGCGGTGGCCCGGCTCGTCAACAGCCTCAAGGGCGTCTCCTCCCGCCGCCTGCGACAGGAGTTCCCCGACCTCGTGCAGCACTACTACCGGGCCAACAAGCTGTGGTCGGGCTCGTACTTCGCCGGGTCCGTCGGCGGGGCACCGCTGAGCGTCGTGAAGCAGTACATCGAGCAGCAGAATCGTCCGGGTTAAGGCACTGCTCGGGCCTGGCGGCCCTCCCAGCGCGGGCCTTCACCCCCGGCCTGAAGGCCGGAGCACTGGCCCGCATTCCGGTAGCG
>NZ_JBEZZB010000363.1:0-1828 GCF_040638955.1 Actinoplanes sp. NPDC024001 | reverse complement strand
AGCGCCGGCAGGGGCGGGGGAGGCGCTGCCGCTGCGGGGTGCATCGGTGCGGGCTGCGCGGGAGCGGGCGGCCAGGCTGTCGCGGCGGCCGGCTGCTCGGGAACGGCGGGTACCCCGGGTTGAACCGGCGGCCGGGCCGGGGGAGGCCAGGCTGCGGCGGGTGCCGGCTGTGTGCCGTTCTGGTCCTGCGGCATGGGGGTCCAGCCGGCAGGCATCGGCGGCCGTGCGGGCGAGACCGGGCGGGCACCGGCCGGCGGGTTCTCGTCCGGGACCATCGCCCACGGTCCGTCACCGTCGGAGAGGAAGACGTGCGCGGTCCGCGGCGACCGGCGGGAACGCTGCTGCGGAAGGTCCGGCCCGCTACGTCCCGGCTCACCCGGGTAGGCGGGGCCGTCAGGACGGATCGGCGCCGGCACGGTCGGGCGCCCGGCAGCCGACTGCTCCGGCCGGGATGCCGCCACATTCGGGTAGCCCGGTCCAGCCGCGTAACCGGCTGCCGGAGATTGCGGACTCGCCTCCCGATGCTCAGAGGCTCCCGGCTGCGGCCACGCACCGGATGGCTGCGGCCATCCGCCCTGCCCCTTGGCAGCGGGTGGCTGCGGCCACGCGTCCTGGCCGTTGGCAGCGGGTGGCTGCGGCCGTCCGTCCCGGCCGTTGGCAGCGGGTGGCTGCGGCCACCCGCCATCGCCGCCGGCTGCGAAGGGCTGCGGCCACGCGTCTTGCGGGCCGGCCGCAGCTTGTTGTGACCACGCTGCTGGGGAGTCGGCGGCAGCTTGCCGCGACCACGCGCCTTGAGGACCCGCTGCAGCCTGCTGCCAAGCGCCGTGTCCATCTGTGGTGGGCGGCTGGGGCTGCGTGTCGTGCTGGCCGGGGACCGGCGTCTGCGAGCGCATGTCGCCCACAGCAGGTCCGCCGTTCGGTCGCTCGGGACCGGGGGATTGCCCGCCGGCGGGCGACTGCGGCTGAACATCCTGGACGCCGGACCCACCTGCGGGTTGCGCAGCGCCGGGGTGAGCGGCAGGGGAGACCGGCCGGATCTCACCGGTGGCGACCCCGGGCTCGCCCGGCCTGACCGATCCGGATCGGGAGTCTGCCGGCGGCTGCGCCATCGGGCGTGCCTCGAGCGTTGCCTCCGCGTGCGCGGCGGGCTGCTGCGGGCCTGATGTCCGCGGCGGCCCACCGATCACCCGCGCCGGGGGAACCGGCGCCGGTGCCGCGACCACACGCGGCGTGACCGGCGGAGCGGCCTTGATCACGCGAGGTTGCGGTGGAGGCGTGGCCCGGCTGACCACCTTCGGCGGCAGGGGCGGTTCGGCGCGGCGCAGCACGCGTGGGGAATCCGCGTCGCCGGCCTCGCCACCTTGCGGCTGCCCGTTCGTCGCGGTCCCCGGCTCCGGCGTCCGGGTTCCGGGCTCGTCCGACGCGGTCCGGCCGGCTTCGGTCCGCTGGGCGACCTGCTCGCCTGCCCGGCCGGAGCGGGAGTCCGTGTCGGCCTCTGCCTGCTGTGCGGTCCACTCGTCGGCTCGGCCGGTGCGAGCGTCCGTGTCGACCTCCGCCTGGGGTTCGACCCATTCTTCCGCTCGGCGGCCGTCTTGCGGTTGAACGCGGCCGTCCTGCGGGAGGGCGCGGCCGTCTTGCGGGAGGGCGCGGCCGTCCTGCGGATGGGCGCGGCCGTCCTGCGGCAGAGCACGGCCCTCCTGCGGATGGGCGCGGCCGTCCTGCGGCACAGCACGGCCCTCCTGCGGATGGGCGCGGCCCTCCTGCGGCAGAGCACGGCCCTCCTGCGGATGGGCGCGGCCGTCCTGCGGCAGGGCGCGGCCGTCTTGCG
>NZ_JBEZZB010000362.1:0-1830 GCF_040638955.1 Actinoplanes sp. NPDC024001 | reverse complement strand
GCGCCGCGGATCCGCGGCGCCCGGCCGGCTGACCGGTCGTCAGGGGGTCCAGTGCGGGTCGCGGCCGGTGCGGGCGAGCAGCCGGCCGAACTCGTCGCTGTCGTCGGGGGCGGTGACCTCGGGGCCGAAGGCGCCCATCTTGCGGCCGGTGTCGCCCATGACGTCGAGGAATTCGCCGGTGGCGGTGAGCAGGCGCGGCTCGGGCCGGTAGTCCTGGCCGGTGGCGACGGCCAGGTCCCAGGCGTGCACGACGAGGTCGGCGACGACCATCAGGCCGACGACGCGCTGCGGCAGGCCGAGCCCGGGTGAGACGCCGTCGAGGGTGGACGGGTCGGCCCAGGCGGTGCTCAGGCCCCGCAGGTCCTCGGCGAAGGCGGCGCGCCAGTCGCCGGTGACCCGGGGCGGGCCGGGGCTCCAGTCGACTTCCTTGCGGTGGGCGAGGGCCTGGAAGTTCTGGGCGACCTGCAGCAGGTGGTCGATCAGGTCGCGGACCCGGTAGTCGGTGCACGGGGTGCGCTGGTCGAGCTGGTCATCGCGGACGGCGGCGACGACGCCGGTGACGGCGGGTGCGGTGGCATCGAGCAATTCACTGATCTCAGTGGACACCCGCACCACCCTACGGAGCGGGCCGGGGACCCGGCCAGGGGGTCATCCGGTCGGGCAGTTCGGCCGGGGTTTCCTCATCTCGGCGGGCCTGCTGCCGACCGTGCGGCGCATGTGCGTCTCTCCCCCGCGACACGTTGCCGTCCTCGCCGCCCTGTGGCCGTATGTCACCCCGCAGCGGGTGGAGGCCACCGCTGCGGTGGCCCGGTTGTTGCCGGCCGCCCGCGGCCGGTGCGGTCTCTACGTGCTGACCTTCACCGACGGGCACCTGTACGTGGGGCGCTCCGGTGACGTGGTGGCCCGGTTCGCCGCGCACCGCCGCGCCGACGCCGACCTGGTCGAGATGCACTTCTGGCGGTTCGCCAAGGCGGGCCTGGACAGCGCGGAACGCTCCGCGGTCCACGCCCTGCGCGAGGCCGGGTTCACCGTGCGCAACCACGCCGGGGAACTCGACGACCTGCTCGGCGCGGCCGAGCAGCAGCGGTGGCTGGCGTCCGCGCCGGCCGACGAGCCCGGCGACGGGGTACGCCCGCAGCGCCCGCGCACCCGTGCCGGCCGGCCGGTCACCGACCCGCGCGTGGCCGCGGTGCTCCCGGCGGTGCGCCGCTACCTGGCCCGGACGGTGCCGGCGCCGCGCCGCACCGAGCACGCCCGCTGGACAGTCACCGCCGGCGCCCGGGAGCGGCTGCTCACGGTGACCGTGCACGCGATGGAGACGCTGTTCGTCGCCGTCGAGGCGGACCGCACGGTGCTCACCGTGAACCTCGATCGGGCCACGATCGAGCGGTACCAGGGTGCGCTGGACCGGTTCGGCGCGGCTTTCTTCCGTACGGCCAGTTACCGGGTGCGCCCCGGGGTGGTGGCGGTGAGCGTGGAGGGCGCCCGCAACCTGATGCGGCTGCTGGACGTGCCCGGTGTCGTGGAGGCGGCCCGCCGGCTGAACCTGGACCTGATGCGGACCGGACCGGCCCTGCACCGGCGTGGCCACGCGTTCGAGCTGGCCGACCTGCTGCTCGACCCGGCCGCCGAGGCTGCCACCGACGACCCGTTCACGGCCGGGCTGGCCTGCGACGCGGCCGGTGACATCCCCCGCGCCGAGGCCTTCTTCGCGCGGGCCGCGGCCGCCGGCAACCCGGAGGCGGCGTTCCGGCTGGGCGAGTTGTGGGCCGAGCGCGGCGACGGCGACCAGGCCGAGCCGTGGTACCGGCAGGCGGCCGCTGGCGGGTT
>NZ_JBEZZB010000361.1:0-1843 GCF_040638955.1 Actinoplanes sp. NPDC024001 | reverse complement strand
GGACCTGCGCGGTCGCCGGCGGGGGGCTGGTGGCCGCCGCCGGCGGCGGGGCGGTGGGCAGCGCGGCGAAGTCGACGATGCCGCTGCTCTCCAGCAGCGTCAGGTGCGTCATGACGAACTGGTTCGCCTGCTGCGCCAGCTTGCGTACGGTGTCGTTGCGGGTGCTCGTGCGGATCGTCGCGATCGCCGGGAAGATCTTGCCGTGCGCGGCGCGGAGCCGGTCGATGTAGACCTTGTCGAACTCGGCGCCCTCGGCCGCCTTCATCTCGGCGAGCCAGCCCTTCTGGTCGCTGTTCGGCTCGTCCGGCAGCTCGACGTCCAGCTTCTTCGCGGCGTTACGGGTGAGCTCGTCCAGTGCGACGTGCTGATCGGCGATGTTGCGGCCGATCCGCTTGACCCGCGCGCTGCCGGACTTCTTCTGCGCCATCTCGCCCGCCGGGATCTCCCACAGCCCGGCGAGCCGCACCTTGATCACGAAGTCGCGGTCGGCCTCGGAGATCTCGCCCCGGCCCCGGTCGGTGAGCAGGTTCTCCGGCGGCACCGGCACGTCCGGCGCCGCCCGGGCCCGCTCGGGCACGAGCAAGCTCACCGCGACGGAGACGAGCGCCGTGACCCACAGACGCCGCCACGCGGACGTCGAACCGACAGCGACCACGCGAACCTCCTGGTTAGGGCATGCGGGGACCGCGCTTCGCATCGAGCGCCGTCAACCGCGGGTGCACCAGGGAGTACGGACGACTGACCGGATCGGATCAGACCCGACGGGCTGAATGTGCTGCGCCTCGTGTCACCGCGGGGCTGTACCTAGCACCACCCCGAAGAGGCCATCCCGTGCCAATGTGCCAGCGACCAAGATCCGGTTGGCTGGACCGTGTGCAAGAGACAGCCGCAATCCTGGATGCCGCGGCCGCCGCCGGGTGGCTGCTGCCCGCCGTGTTCGCGGTGGTGGCGCTGGACGCAGTCGTGCCGGTGCTGCCCAGCGGAACGGTGGTGACGGCGGCCGGGGTCCTGTCCGCCTCCGGCCGCGTCCACGTCGCCGCGGTCGTGCTGGCGGCCGCGGCTGCTGCGTACCTCGGCGACAACCTGGTCTACACGCTCGGCCGGCGCGGGCGGCTGCTGGTGTCCGGCGGCGGGCCGCGCCGGCAGCGGACCTACGCCTGGGTCAGTCAGGGGCTGCGGACCCGGCCCGCCTCAGTGATCGTTCCGTCCCGGTTCGTTCCGGGCGTACGCACGGCCGTGATGGTGTACGCCGGCGCGGCCGGATGCCCGCCGCGGCTGTTCCGGCGGTTGAGCGCCGCCGGGGCGCTGGTCTGGGCGACGGCGTGCGCGCTCAGCGGATACCTCGGCGGCCTCACGTTCGGCCAGCACCCCCTGCCGGCGATGGCGATGGCGCTCGCGGTCGGCGCCGGCGTCGCCGTGGTGGCCGAGGCGAGCGGCAAACGACTGCGCCACCGGTCCCTCCCCGAGATCAGACAGGACGTCCGATGACCGCACCGAAGACCGGCCTGCGGCGAGGCGGGACAGCTGCCGGAGGTCCTCGCCGCCCGCCCCCCGGCGACCGTCCACTACGCCCGCCGGCCGCGTTCTCTACGGTAAGAAGATGACCTTGTCCATCGGCGGCCTGTTCCCGGTCTGGTCGGCGCGGACCTGGCTGGCCACCACACACCTCACGGTGGGGATCGTGCTCGGGCCGGCCGGCGCCGCTCTGCTGCTGGCCGTGCCGTGCACCGGCGGCCTGCTGCTGCTGACGTCCATCGACAACGGCACCACGCGGGCGGCGCGGCGACGGCGCCACGACGCCAGCTCGTTGACGATCATGCGTTTGACGTACGCCTCCGGCACG
>NZ_JBEZZB010000360.1:0-1851 GCF_040638955.1 Actinoplanes sp. NPDC024001 | reverse complement strand
TTCTTTAAAGTCAATCTCGACTGGTTGACTCTTGTCGTTGCCGATGGTCAGCGTGCCGCGCTGATCACCTCGAATTCCACCCCAGAGGCTCTCGCAGAGGCATTCTTGTGCGCGTTGGAAGGCTCGATGATGGTGGGCCGTGGCATGCGGTCGTCACGCGGACCGGCCGAAGTTGGAAACACTTTTCTTTCCACCGTGTTGACCTGAGGTCGGCACTTTTTTTGCAACACAACCCTACCATTTAGTTGGTAGTTAAGGAGATTATTATGAGTACTGAATTTAATGGCAAGAAGTTGTTGGTCATCGGCGGCACTAGCGGGATGGGACTGCAAACTGCCCGCATGGTTCTTGAGCAAGGCGGAAGCGTCGTCATCGTCGGTCACCGTGAAGACAAGGCCGAAGAGGCCCGCAAGGCGCTGTCGTCGTTGGGCACCGTGACCGCCCTGACTGCCGATCTCTCGCGAGCCGAAGATGTGAAGCGACTCCTGCATACCATCGATGAACACCACAAGGACATCAATCTTCTGGTCAACGCGGCTGGGGTGTTCTTCCCGAAGGCGTTTCTTGAGCACACGGAAAGTGATTACGAACAATATTTGACGTTGAATAAAGCGTTCTTCTTCATCACACAAAAAGTCGTGGCCAATCTCGTGGCCAGCGAGCGTCCCGGCGCCATTGTGAACATCGGCTCGATGTGGGGCAAGCAGGCGATTGCGGCTACGCCGTCGTCCGCGTATTCGATGGCAAAAGCAGGTTTGCATTCGCTGACCCAGCACCTTGCGATGGAGCTGGCATCCAAACAAATCAGGGTCAATGCCGTTTCTCCGGCGGTTGTCGAAACGCCGATTTACGAGGGATTCATACCCAAGGCCGAGGTTCATGGCGCCTTACAGGGATTCAACAGCTTCCACCCAATCGGCAGGGTTGGGACGCCACAAGACGTCGCCGAGGTCATCCTCTTCCTGTTGTCGGACAAGGCAGCATGGGTGACGGGCGCAATCTGGGACGTTGACGGCGGCGTGATGGCCGGGCGTAACACATAATGGGGGAACGAGAAATGAACACAAACATTAAAGGAACTCCCGGCAACGGGATCAACGTCGGCGCATTGCGTGAGTTTGCAGATCAGGTCGCAGCAAAGCCCGCCGCAGGCATCGCGACGTTCGGCGTCGTGACAACCTGGGAGGGTGGCACCCGGACGCGTGCGCGAACCATGCCGCTCGTACTAGGTGACACGGCCTTGGCGCGCGGCTTTGTCATCGACGCGGACGAACCGGCAGAATTGCTCGGTACCGACACGGCCGCTAATCCACAAGAATTGATCCTGGCTGCGTTGAACGCATGCATGACTGCAACCTACGCGGCAAATGCGGCGGCAATGAACATCGAGTTGCAATCGCTGACTATCCGCACGAAGGGAAGCCTCGATCTGAGAGGTTTTCTTGGAATCGATCCTGGGATCAATCCAGGGTACGACCAGGTCGAGTATGAGGTCGAAATGGAGTCGTCGGCGGATTCGGCGGCGCTGAAAGCATTGCACGCGCAGGTGCAGCGAACATCGCCGAATTACCACAACTTCGCGAGAGCCATTGATCTCAAGGCCAAGCTGACCATTCTCCAATGATCGAGTCAGTGTTTCCCGTGGTTGGCTGACGGGAGGCCAAACCAGATGCGCTATGACGGAAGGTTCAACCTTCCGTCATCACGTTCTCTGGAATACGCAGTGTCAATTTGAGGTATACCCTAACCGGATGTCATTTTCAGAAGACGACTGCACCAATCAACGAGACATGAAGCCTGCTGTGCATACGGCTCCTGACAGCCCGATATCAGGACTCCTCTGCACGAAAC
>NZ_JBEZZB010000359.1:0-1926 GCF_040638955.1 Actinoplanes sp. NPDC024001 | reverse complement strand
GCCGAGGGTGCCGAAATCGACGAGGCGAAGCCGTGGTCGATTTCGGTGCCCTCGGCACCGGCGTCAAAGGGCGCGATGCCCGCGAGCCGGAGGCGAAGCAATCAAACTCAGTAGACGGACACGCCGTAAGCGTTCAGGGCCTCGGTGACCGGCTGGAAGAACGTCGTACCGCCGGTCGAGCAGTTCCCGCTGCCGCCCGAGGTCAGGCCGTGCGCGGTGCTGCCGGAGTAGAGCGGGCCGCCGCTGTCGCCCGGCTGGGCGCAGACGGTGGTGCGGATCAGGCCGGAGACCGAACCCTGGGCGTAGTTGACCGTGGCGTTCAGCGCGGTGACCCGGCCGGAGCGGGTGCCGGTGGTGGAGCCGCGGCGGGAGACCGTGGCGCCGACCGCCGGGGTCGAGGCGCTGCTGATGTCGATGTTGGTGCCCACGCCGCCGGTCTTGGTGATCGTCGTGTTGGTGTAGCGGACGATGCCGTAGTCGTTGCCGGGGAAGCTGCTGCCGGCCGTGGTGCCCAGCGTGACCGAGCCGTTGTTCCAGCTCGACGTGCCTCGCGTGCAGTGGCCGGCGGTCAGGAAGTAGTACGTGCCGGCGCTGTTGCGGACGTTGAAGCCGAGCGAGCAGCGGCCGCCACCGGAGTAGATCGCGTCGCCGCCGGAGATGGTCGTGCTGAACGTGCCGGCGACCGACTCGATGCGGGCGGCGTCACCGAGCTTGGCGACGGTCGCCTTGACCGCGGCGAGCTTGGCGCCGGTGACCGACTCGTCGACGCTCACCACGACCTGGTTGCTGACCGGGTCGACGGCGAAGGCCGTACCGGGGGTCTTCAGATTCGCTTTGAGGGTGTTGTCGGCGGCGGCCAGGGTGGCGCCGCTGCGGGCGACGAAGCGCGCGATGGCGCCGGACGCCTTCACCTCGGCGGCGGTCGCCGCGTCGGTCACGTTGACCACGACCTTGCCGGAGGAGTCCAGATAGGAGCCGGCGTCGCGGGCGCCGAGACGGGAGTCGAGGGATCCCGCGAGCGTGGACGAGAACGAGTCACCGGCGGCCGGGGCAGCCGCGGCGGGTGTGGCGGCCAGTCCGCTGCCGACGAGAATGCCGACTGCCAGGCCGACGATCGGTCGGCGAAGCTTCGGAGTGAGCACGGTTCCTCCCAGGGGGACGGGTGGCATGGCGCGCCGGTCCGGCGCGCCCGTGCTCCGAGTATTTAAATTGATCTATTAACTGACAAGCACCCGGAACGATCTCCCGGCCGCGATCAACAGGCGCCTGACCAGGGCGGACACGATCGCCATACTGCGGGCATATTACCCGTTCGGGATGAATCAACTGTGAACCGTGACCGGGGCATCGTCGGCCAGGCGGTAACCCAGCCCGTACACCGTGGTGATGAGCTCCGGATCGTCCAGCTTGGTACGCAACCGGCTGACGTGCACGTCGACGGTGCGGTTGGTGGTGTGCCGGTGCCCCCACACGTTGGTGAGCAGCTGGGCACGGCTGAACACCTGCCGCGGGTGCTGGGCGAGGAAGAGCAGCAGGTCGTACTCCAGGCGGCTGAGCTCGAGCAGCCGGCCGTCGCGGAAGGCGGTGCGCGCCCGCGGGTCGAGCTGGATGCCGGAGCCGTCCCGCGGCTCGTCGATCCCCTCGACCTCCACCGCGGCCGGCCCGGCGGCGTCCACCAGCTCCCGCAGCGCGGCGAGCACCCGCTCCCGGCCGGCGGCGCCGCCCGCGATGCTGATCGTGACGGTGAGCGGCGGGTCGGGAACCGGGCGCAGCAGGACCGGGCGGGGGTACGCGTGGTGCGGATGCGCGACGGCGAGAGCAGACATGGCTTCTCCATAAGGTTGTTGATCGTCTGGGGTTGATGCCCCGGGTGCCCGGGACGGTGGGGTGTGGCTGATGGCTTCTTGCCGTTGGGTGGTTCCGAAG
>NZ_JBEZZB010000358.1:0-1934 GCF_040638955.1 Actinoplanes sp. NPDC024001 | reverse complement strand
GCGCCGGCGGCGCCACGTCCAGCACGGTGATCCCACCGGCGACGTGGTGCCGGCCCGGGTCGCGCAGCAGCGCCCGGTCGCCGACCCGCAGCGGCAGCGGCCGGTTCAGCCGCAGGCGGGCGGTGTCCTGCCCGAGCGGGCGGACCCGCACCGGCACCGCGGCCGACCCGGCATGCAGGGTGACGGTCGCCGGGAGATCGGCCACCGGGTCGCCGTGCACCCGCACGTCGATCAGGTCGGTGGGCCAGAACCGGCCCGGGGTGAGCAGCGCCGCGCCGCGGGCGATCCGGTCGCGGTCGACGCCGCGGAGGTTCACCGCCACCCGGGCGACCGCCGCGGCCCGCTCCACCGGTTCGCCGAGACTCTGCAGGCCGCGCACCCGCACCGGCCGGGAGACGCCGGTCAGCTCCAGCTCGTCACCGGTCCGCAGGGTGCCCGCGCCGAGCGTGCCGGTCACCACGGTGCCGGCGCCCCTGATGGTGAAGGCCCGGTCGATCCACAGCCGGACCGGCGCCGCCGGATCCGGCGCCGGCAGGGCGCCGGCCAGCCGGTCCAGCGCGGCCCGCAGACCGTCGAGACCCGCACCGGTACGCCCGCTGACCGCCACCGCCTCCACCCGGCCGAGCGAGGTGCCGGCGATCTCCTCGGCCGCCGCGGTCATCGCCGGGCCCGGGGCGGCCAGGTCGGCGCGGGTCACCACCAGCAGCCCGTGGCGCACCCCGAGCGCGTGCAGGGCGGCCAGGTGCTCGGCGGACTGCGGCATCCAGCCCTCGTCGGCGGCGACCACGATCATCGCGGCCGGCGCCGGGCCGACCCCGGCCAGCATGGTGGGCACGAACCGTTCGTGGCCGGGCACGTCGACGAACGCCACGGTGGTGCCGGAGCCGAGCGTGGTCCAGGCGAACCCCAGGTCGATGGTCATGCCGCGGCGGCGTTCCTCGGCCCAGCGGTCCGGTTCCATCCCGGTCAGCGCACGCACCAGGGTGGACTTGCCGTGGTCGACGTGACCGGCGGTGGCGATCACCTGCATGCCAGCACCGCGCGGGCCACCGCCTCGTCCGCCTCGGGCGGCACGCAGCGCAGATCCAGCAGCAGGCGGCCGCGTTCCACCCGGCCCAGGACCGGCGGGTCGCCCGTACGCAACGGCTGCGCGTACGACTGCGGCAGCGAGAGGGACCAGGAGCCGAGCGTGAGCTCGGGTGCGCCGCCGCCACCGACGACCGCGACCGAGGTGACCACCTCGGCGTCGCCACCCACCCGCCGGCGCAGGCGCTCGGTGCGTTCGCGCAGCTCGTCGGGGTCGGCGCGGAGCGCCGCCCAGGTCGGCGTGACCGGCCCGGCGAGGGTGGCGGCGAGCGCCGCCAGGGTCAGCTTGTCCACCCGCAGCGCCCGGGCGAGGGGATGCCGGCGCAGCCGTTCCACCAGGTCGGCGTCGCCCAGCAGCAGCCCGGCCTGCGGGCCGCCGAGCAGCTTGTCCCCGCTGGCCACGACCAGGTTCGCGCCGGCGCGCAGGGTGCCGGCGGCGTCCGGCTCGTCCGGCAGCAGCGGGTCGGGCCGCAGCAGCCCGGAGCCGATGTCCACGATCACCGGCACGCCCAGGCCGGTCAGCTCCGCGATCGCGGCGGCGCTGGTGAAGCCGCGGACCACGAAGTTCGACGGGTGCACCTTGAGCACGAACCCGGTCCGCGGCCCGATCGCGGCCGCGTAGTCGGCCGCCGACGTGCGGTTGGTGGTGCCCACCTCGCGCAGCCGCGCCCCGGTGGATTCCAGCAGGTCGGGCAGCCGGAACCCGTCGCCGATCTCCACCATCTCACCGCGGCTGACCACGATCTCCCGGCCGGCGGCCAGCGCGGTGGCGGCCAGCACCAGCGCGGCGGCGCCGTTGTTGACCACGTGCACGCCGCCTGCGCCCGGCACCGCGGCGGCCAGCGCGG
>NZ_JBEZZB010000357.1:0-1956 GCF_040638955.1 Actinoplanes sp. NPDC024001 | reverse complement strand
GGGTGGTGCTGCTCGGCGACGCGGCGTACGCGGTGTCGCTGCTGGCCGGGCAGGGCGCCTCCCTCGCGGTCGCCGGCGCGTGCCTGCTCGCGGCCGAGCTGACCGGTCGCGCGCCGATCGGCGAAGCCCTGATCGGGTACGAACAGGCGCTGCGCCCGGTGGTCACCGAGACGCAGGAGCGGGCCCGGCGCGGCACCCGCTGGTTCGTGCCGGCCACCCGCACGCAGCGGTGGCTGCGCCGGACCGCGCTGCGCTCGGCCGGATTGCCGCTGGCCGACCGGCTGCTGGCGACCGCGGTGGTCGGCAAGCGGTCGGCGCTGCCTCGCGACCGGTATGCTGCCGGGCACACAACGTGATGATCACAGTGGGGAGTTGATGTCGGTCATGTCCGTCACCCGGGAGGCCTGGGGGTCCGCCCCCGCCGGCGCAGTCGACCGGTACACCCTCGACAACGGGCGTGACCTGCGGGTCCGCATCCTCACCTACGGCGGCATCGTCCAGTCGGTCGAGGTGCCGGACCGGGACGGCACCACCGCGAACGTGGCGCTGGGCTTCGACACGATCCAGGGCTACGTGGACAACCCGGGGCCGTACTTCGGGGCGATCATCGGCCGGTACGGCAACCGGATCGCCAAGGGCCAGTTCACCGTCGACGGCACCGCCTATCAGGTGCCGGTCAACGACGGGCCGAACAGCCTGCACGGCGGCACCCCCGGGTTCGACCAGCGGATCTGGGACGCCGAGGTCCGCGACGGCGCGCTGGTGCTCACCCACGTCAGCCCGGACGGCGACCAGGGCTACCCGGGCGCCCTGACGGTGGCCGTCACCTACGCCCTCACCGAGGACAACGGGCTGCGCATCGACTACCTCGCGACCACCGACGCGCCGACCGTGGTGAACCTGACCAACCACAGCTACTTCAACCTCGCCGGCGAGGGCTCCGGCGACGTCTACGGCCACGTCCTGCAGATCAACGCCGCCGGGTTCACGCCGGTCGACGCCACGCTCATCCCGACCGGCGAGGTCGCGCCGGTGGCCGGCACACCGCTGGACTTCCGGGAGCCGGTCGCGATCGGCGCGCGGATCCGCGACAACCACACCCAGCTGCGCTACGGCGGCGGTTACGACCACAACTGGGTGCTCGACGACCCGGACGGCGGGCTGCGGGCGGTCGCGCACGTCAGCGAACCGGGCAGCGGCCGGACGCTGACCGTGCGGACCACCGAGCCGGGCATGCAGTTCTACTCCGGCAACTTCCTGACCGGTACGTTCGCCGGGACGAGCGGGCGTGCGTACCGGCAGGGTGACGGGTTCGCGCTGGAGACCCAGCACCACCCGGACTCCCCCAACCAGCCGGCGTTCCCGTCGACTGAGTTGCGTCCCGGCGAAAAATACAAGTCCACGACCGTGTATGAGTTCGGGACGCGTAGCTGACAGGCCGGTATCACCGCCGGTAGCGTCACCGTCCGTGCCCACAGAGGACTGACGGACACGACGATCGGCGGCCAACAGTGGTAGGAACGTCGCCGCGGCCCCTCATCGGGCTGCTGAGCGCTCAGGCATGCACGCTGTCGGCCAACCGTGTCCTGATCGTCGCGGTGCCCTGGCTGCTGCTGACCGCCACCGGTGACCCGGCCCTCGCCGGCCTGGTGATGTTCTGCCAGGCCGCGCCCTACGCGCTGACCCAGTGGCTGGCCGGCCCGCTGCTGGACCGCATCGGGCCACGGCGCGTCTGCATCGCCGGGGACCTCACATCGGCGGTGCTGCTGACGGTGCTGGCCGCCGTACCGGAGGCCAGATGGCCGTGGCATCCCCGGACACGGGTTCGTTCTCTACTTATGCCGACCGTGCGATTGGTCACTGGGCCGGTTTCACCATCGGCTGGCTGTACTGGTGGTTCTGGGTGCTGGTCGAGCACCGTGCCGAGCGGCTCGGTGAAGAGCCGGACCAGGACGT
>NZ_JBEZZB010000356.1:0-2112 GCF_040638955.1 Actinoplanes sp. NPDC024001 | reverse complement strand
CGACGGGCCGCGGCGCGCGGCACGGCGCGTCGCGGAGGCCGCCGACGAGGCCCTGCCGACAGTCACGGACCGGTCCCGGCAGGCAGTCCGGCGGGTGATGGACGTCGCCGCCGACGCGGCCACCGAAGCGGCGGCCAACCTGACCAGCCCCGATCCGTGGGCGCCGCGCAGCCGCAAACCAGCCGGCGAGGACGAGCAGGCCGCCGCCGAAGCCGCGGCGGCCGCCGTCCGGGCCGCCGCGGAATCCCTCGCCCCGGAAGGGGAGAAGGAAGAGGAGGAGACACCGCCGCGACCGGACGCCACCGAGCCGTGAGGCGGCCGGACGTCAGACGACGCCGGCAGGCCGGGCGCCACCGAGCCGTGAGGCGGCCGGACGTCAGGCGACGTCGGCAGGCCGGGCGCCGGCGACGCGGGCGGCGGTGCGCTCGATCAGATCGAGCACGTCGCTGCGGGTGCGCGAACGCCGGTCGTTCCAGGTGGTGAGATCACGAACGCGCGCGGCCCGAACCGGCGGCGACGACACCGGGCCGACCGCGTCGGCATCCGCCGGCTCGGGGTCGAAAAGGGTACGCCACAGGGCGTCGATGGCCGGGTTGGCGTGCTCCGGGCGGGGACTCTGCTGCCACGCCGCGTGCACCACCGCACCGACCAGGCACGCCTCGACGACCCGGCTGTGATCCGGGCGGGCCAGCGGCACGATCCCCCCGAAACGCCGCCGGCGCCCGCCCGGCGCTGCCTGCAGGGTGTACCACCGGTGCTGGACCCAGCCGTGCTCGACGACGGTCCGGGCCGCGGCCAGCACGGCGAGCGCGTCCTCGTGGCGAGGCGGCACGGCCGTCTCGCCCGCGAACCGCGCCGGGCGCTGCTGAATGCTCGCTCGCTGCATGTCTCGCCTCCGCGAAAACCGGCCCGCATGCTGCTGTCGATTGTTGCTCCACTGCTCGCCCGGGATCTGTGCCAACCCGTCCACCCGGCGTGCCAGGATCTCAGTGAACCGTCGGCGCCGGGCGCGCCACCCGCTTCGGGGGTCGCCCGACCGGTCGGTGAAAGCAGCCGTTGCGCGGATCCTCATTGGTGGCTGCGCGACCAGAATGATCGGCGCGGCGGGGGCAGACATCCGCCCAATCGGATGGTGGAGTGCCTCGATGAGCGGCTGGCAGCTCTCCGGCTACACGCCCGTCCGCCCGCTCGGCGCGGGCGCGTCGGGCAGCGTCGTGCTCGCCACCCACGACGAGACCGGCACCCCGGTCGCCATCAAATACCTGGTGCCCGGCCTCGGCGACGACGCGTCGTTCCGGGCCGCCTTCCGCAGGGAAGCGCAGCTGCTCGGGCAGATCGACGATCCGCACATCTCCCGGCTCTACGAATACGTCGAGTCCTCCGACGGCGCGGCGATCGTGATGGAGCTGGTCAACGGGGTGTCGCTGCGCCAGATGCTGCGCGAGCACGGCCCGACCACCCCCGAGTCGGCGCTCTGTGTGCTCAAGGGCTCCCTCGCCGGGCTCGGCGCGGCGCACGCCCACGGTGTCGTGCACCGCGACTACAAGCCGGAGAACGTGCTCGTCACGGGGGAGGGGCAGAGCAAACTCGCCGACTTCGGCATCGCCGCGCCGGTCGGTCAGGGCGCCGACACCGTGGTCTCCGGCACCCCGCGGTACATGGCGCCCGAACAGTGGACCGGCGCCCCGGCGACGCCCGCCTGCGACATCTACGCCGCCACGGCCACGTTCTTCGAGTGCCTCACCGGCCGGCCGCCGTACGACGCGCCGAACCTGTTCGCCCTGCACGACCAGCACGCCCACGCACCGATCCCGACCGACCCGGCGCCGGTGCCGGTGCACGACCTGCTCCGGCACGGGCTGGCCAAACGGCCCGCCGACCGGCCCCCGCACGCCTTCGCCTTCCTCGACGTTCTGGAGCGGGCCGCCGGATCGGCGTACGGCTCGGACTGGGAGGAGCGCGGCCTGCGCGACCTGGCGCGCCGGGCCGCGCTGCTCGCCGCGCTGTGGCCCTTCCAGGGTTCGTGACGACGCACTCCGGCGCGGAATCCTCCGGCCACGGGGTGTCCTGGATCAGCACGAGCTTCGCGCCGGTCGCCCGGAGCCGGTCGAA
>NZ_JBEZZB010000355.1:0-2147 GCF_040638955.1 Actinoplanes sp. NPDC024001 | reverse complement strand
CTGGTCGCGTACGTCGTGACTGACAGTCCGACGGCTGACGGGGAGTTGCGGGAGTACCTGGCCGAGCGCCTGCCCGCCTACATGGTCCCGGCCGCCGTGGTCGTGCTGGACCGGCTACCGCTGAACAGCAGCGGCAAACTGGACCGCACCGCCCTGCCCGCCCCCGACCAGGTGCCCGGTGCGGACGCCGGCCGGCCCCCGGCCGACGAGCGCGAGGCGGCCCTGTGCGAGGTGTTCGCCCAGGTCCTCGGCCGCGACCGGGTCGGCGTGGACAGCGACTTCTTCCGGCTCGGCGGGCACTCCCTGCTCGCCGTCGAGCTGCTCGCGCAGATCCGGGCCCGCCTCGGCGTCGACCTGAAGATCCGGACCCTGTTCGACGCGCCGACCCCGGCCGGTCTGGCCCGCGCGGCGGTGGCCGAACCCGTCGTGATCCCGGCCAACCTCATCCCGGACGGCGCGGGCCGGCTCACCGCCGACATGCTGCCGCTGGTGGAGCTCTCCGACGCCGAGGTCGCGCGGGTGGTGGACAGCGTCGACGGTGGCCCGGCCAACGTGGCGGACGTGTACCCGCTGGCACCGGTGCAGGAGGGGATGCTGTTCCACCACCTGATGGCCGACGGGGGCGACGACCCGTACGTGACGTCGTGGGCACTGGAGTTCGCCTCCCGTGACGTGCTCGACCGGCTCGTCGAGGCGCTGCAGCAGCTGGTGAACCGGCACGACGTCTACCGCACGGCGATGATGTGGGACGGGCTGCCGGAACCCCTGCAGGTCGTGTGGCGGGAGGCCACCCTGCCCGTGGTGACCTACGCGTTGGCCGACGGGCACACCGATCCGGTGGCGCGGCTGATCGAACTGGTCGGGCCCACCATGGACCTGCGCCGGCCGCCCCTGATGGACGTGCACATCACCGACCTGGGCGACGGCCGCTGGCTGGGACTGCTGCGGATGCACCACATCGTGCAGGACCAGCAGGGCACCGAGTTGCTGATGCGGGAACTGCGCGAGATCCTCGCCGGGCGGGCCGGCGCTCTCGCCCCCGCCGAGCCCTTCCGGGACTTCGTGGTCCAGGCACGCAGCGTCCCGCGCCAGGAGCACGAGCGGTTCTTCGGCGAGCTGCTCGGCGACGTGACCGAGCCGACCGCGCCGTACGGGCTGATGGACGTGCACGGCGCCGGCGGGGCCCCGGCCACCCGTGTGGTGCCGGTGCCGCAGGAGGTCGTCGAGAAGCTGCGGGAGGTGTCGCGGCGGCAGGGAGTGAGCGCGGCGACGGTGCTGCACGTGGCATGGGCCCGGGTGGTGTCCGTGCTGTCCGGCCGCGACGACGTGGTGTTCGGCACCGTGCTGTCCGGCCGGATGACCGCCGGCGCGGGCGCGGACCGGGTCGTCGGCCCGTTCATCAACACGCTGCCGGTGCGCATGCGGACCGGCCGGTCCGGCGTGCGGGCCGCGGTCGAGCAGATGCGGACCCAACTGTCCGCGCTGGTCGACCACGAGCACGCGTCACTGTCGGTGGCGCAGCAGGCCAGCGGCGTCGCGGAGAACACGCCGCTGTTCACCTCGCTGTTCAACTACCGCTTCATCGAACACCAGGACCAGGGCCGCGACGGCGAGGACATCTGGGACCGCGCGGTCCCGGGCGTGCGTACCGTCCACGCCCACGACCGCACCAGTTACCCGCTGGCGGTGGCCGCCGACGACTTCGGCGGCGGCGGGCTGAGCCTGCGGGTCCAGGCCGTCCAGCCGGTCGATCCGTACGCGGTGGGCCGGCTGCTCGGCACCGCCCTCGAAGCCGTCGTGCACGCCCTGGACGAGCAGCCGGAGACGCCGCTCAACCAGGTCGACGTCCTCGACTCCCAGCAGCTCAACCGGATGCTGACCGAGTGGAACGACACCGCGGTGCCGAACGCGCCCACCACGGCCCACGGCCTGTTCGAGGAGTGGGTGCAGCGGACGCCGGACGCGGTGGCGGTGATCGGCGACGGTGTGCAGTTGTCGTACGCCGAGCTGGACGCCCGAGCCAACCGGGTGGCCGGATATCTGCGCAGCCTGGGTGTGGGCCCGGAGTCGGTGGTGGCGCTGCTGCTGGATCGCGGCGTGGACTTCGTGGCCGCGGTGCTGGGTGTGTGGAAGGCGGGTGCGGCGTA
>NZ_JBEZZB010000354.1:0-2321 GCF_040638955.1 Actinoplanes sp. NPDC024001 | reverse complement strand
ACCGCAGCGCCCGCCACCAGCGGGATCAGCCGCACCGGCGCGCCGGCCGCATGCACGGCGAGCGCGACCAGCGGCAGCGTCACCAGCCCCGCGAGCGCGCCCAGCCCGGTTCCGGGCCGCGGCCCGCGCGGACCGGTGAACGCCCGCACCCACAGCTCCCCGATCGCGGCGAACGCGATCAGGCACAGCGGCACCGCCACCCACGGGCGGCCATCGGCCGCCACGATGCCACCGAGGCCGGTGTACGCGAGAAGCAGCAGCAGCAGAATGGTCATCGCAGTCCCAGGCTGTCGAAGTCGAAGCGGTAGATCGCGACGTGCGGACCGTCGTACATCTTGATCAGCCAGGGCAGGTGATCGAACTTGGTCAGCTGCGCCGGGGTGAACGCGGGCCGCCCGTCGTGCGGGATCGGCTCGTTCGTCTCGAAGTAGATCTTGATGTCCGGAACCTGCTCGGCCATCCGCCGGTCGACGACCAGGAACTCGAACCGCCAGCTGCGCAGCTGGTGCAGCAGCGCGGCGGGCATCGGCTCGCCCGGCTGCGCCCGGTAGAGGTCGTACGCCGGGAAGGTGGCCGATCCGGTGGTCGGCTCCTGCTCGCCGTAGGAGCCGAAGATCAGGCCGGAGTAGCGGTCGGCGACCAGCCGGGCCTCCCGCCCCTGGGTGGCGCGCAGCCACGCCGCCGCGGCCAGCACCTCCGGGGTGGCGGCGCGGGTGTCCGACCCGAACACCGGCGGCCCGGGGAACCGGTACGACGGGTTCATCCCGGCCGCGTTGTTGCCGACCAGCATCAGCGCGCACACGGCGAGCAGCGCTCCGGCCGCCACCGGGTGCAGGGCCCGGCGCCGGCGGGCCCGGTCCAGCACGGCGATGACCAGCGGGGCCACCACGATGGCGATGCCGAGGTAGCTGAACGCCCAGGACCGGCGCGCGCCCTCCGCCCCGGCCGGGGTGAGGATCAGCAGGGTCGCCGGGAAGTAGAGCGCGCCCAGCGCGAGCATCGCGGCGGAGGCGGCCCGGGTGACCGGTTCGGCCCGGTGCCGGCGGCGCCACCAGAGGGCGGCCGCGCCGACCATGAAGAACAGCGCGCAGACCGGGGCCACGAACGCCGCGTTCTGCTCCCACCAGGGCGCGATCGACTGGCTGAACAGGGTCCGGCCGCCGGCGCCGCCACCGGCGAGCCCGCTGAACTGGTCGAGCGCCCGGCCCAGGTAGGGATCGAGGTAGCTGCCGGTCCGCGGCGCGACGGCACCCATCCAGAGCGCCACCACGACGGCCGCGGCGCAGGTCAGCGCCCACGCGGTACGGGCCGGGACGACCAGCACGTGGTTCCGGATCGAGTGGACCGTGCAGGCCAGCGCCAGCAGGATGAACATCCCGGTCAGCCAGAGCGCGGTCAGGTGGTGGGTGGCCGTGATCGCGACGGCGAGCACCGCGGTCAGTGCCACCCAGCCGGCCCGGGCCCCCACGCTGCCGGCCCGGATCGCGCGCAGGCCGGTCACCAGAGCCCAGACGAGCACGCTGATCGCCAGCGACTCGTAGCCGAGCTGGGTGTCGAAGAAGAGGAACGAGCTGTTCAGGCTGTAGACGATGGCGGCCGCCGCACCGACCCGGCCGTCCGGCCAGAGCTGCCCGGCGAGCGCCGCGACACCGAGAACGGCCAGCACGTGGGCGAGCACCAGGATCAGCAGCGCGGCGTGCCAGACGGTGAGGCCGGTCAGCGCGGCCAGCGAGGCGACGGTGGCGTGCAGTCCCGGGTAGTCGCCGATCACCCGGACGATCGGGTTCTGCTCGAAGAGCCGGCCGTCGAGCAGGATGTCGTGGCTCTGGCCCCAGTGCGCGTACTCGTCGTGGTAGAGCGGGCCGGCCGGGTTGCGCAGGAGTTTGGGCAGGTAGGTGAAGCAGGCGTAACCGACCAGCACGGCCAGGCGCAGCCGGGCGCCGGTGCCGCGGCGCACCGCCCAGAAGGTGGCCGGCAGCGTGAAGATCAGCATGCCGGCCCAGAACCAGGCGAACTGCTGCCCGCTCTCTCCCCATTCGGCCCGGCGGTAGGCGGTCACCAGGGCGGCGGCCCCGGCCGCCGCCGCGACGGCGAGCGTCAGCGCACACCCGGCGCCGGCGATCCAGGCCCGGCCTGCCGATCGGGTACGTCCTGCGGACAGTCGACCGGTCGCGGGGCCGGCCGTCGTGACAGTCATCGACCAACAGCCCCCGCGGCCACCGGCACCGGGCGCCCGGTCACGGCGGCGTAGATGTCCCGGGTCGCGCCGACCACGTCGCCCCAGCTCGGCAGCGTGGCGGGCGGCGTCCGGCCGGTCGCGG
>NZ_JBEZZB010000353.1:0-2364 GCF_040638955.1 Actinoplanes sp. NPDC024001 | reverse complement strand
GCGGCACGAACCCGGGGCGGCGCGGCACGGATGCGGCGCGGGGCGCCAGCGGCGAGGGCCGCGCGGTGACGAGGGGCCGCGGCTAGTTGGTCCAGCGGAGGAAGCGGTCGAACAGCTCCGAAGCTGGAGTCTTCGGCATGTCGCGGGCTGCCTCTTCGAGGTGATCCCACATCAGCACGGCGAGGTCCACGCGGCCGAGTTCGGCGGTCAGGCGTTCGCGGGCCGGGTCGCACGGCCAGGGGAGGCCGCAGGCGCGGCACTGCCAGGATGGTCGGTCGGGTGTGTGTTCCGCCCGCTCGTCAGGTGCGGTCATGGTGGGCCGCCGGGCGTTTCGCACGCACCATGCCGCACGAGGCTCCTTCCCGTGGAGCGGGCACGACGGAGGGGCTCCGGGTCCGCCGCCATCGCACCCGTGTGCTCAAAACATTGCGCGCGCACGGGGTGCGGGTCAACGGGCGGGGCGGCGCCTCCCTTTTCCGGGTGACGTGCGCCGCCCGTCGGAGGGTCTTCGACGACCACCGATCGGGTACGCGGCCTGCGCAGGCGAACATCACGTGCGCCGACTGACCACCTTCCGACAGTGCCGATTCCGGTGTGACGGATGTGACTGATTCTCGCCCGATATGTACCAGTCTTTGGAAGCATGGAACTCCGAAGCGGAAGCACGACCTCCGCAGCGGCCCGCGAATCCGAAGGACGGTGACATGGCCAACGACGAACAGCAGGAACTCGTGTCCGAGAGCGGCCTGTACGCCTCGGCTGTGGCCACCACGCCGCAACGCCGGGAACGCCGCCGCAAACAGGCAGTGGTGGGCATCGCCGGAGCGGCCGCCGTGCTGGCCGGGGCCGGGTTTCTGGCCACCCAGCTGATGAGCGAGGAACAGCCGAGCCTGCCGGAACCCGCCGCGATGGCGCCGCTCACCGCGTCGGCGCCGGCCAGCACCCCGGCGGAGCCCAGCGCGGAACCTTCGGTCACCCGTACGTCGAAATCTCCTAAAGCGGCGAAGCCGGTGGAGCTCAGCCCGGCACCCACCGTGAGCCGGACGCCGGACGCCGCGCCGACGCCCACCTCGACCGCCTCGCCGACGCAGGGCAGCCAACTGTCCGTTCAGTCACAGGACGGCGTCACGGAACGAACCGAGGCGCTGGCGAACGGCACGATCCGGATCGTGAGCGCACGGAGCGACCTGAGCGGCCAGCGCGAGCTGGCGCTCGCCGGCGACCAGGGAAAATCGGTCGGAGACGGGGTGCGCTGCACCAACGAGGTGCGCATCGCCTCGGGCCTGCCGGCCGGCCAGCGGCCGACGATGCTGCTCTGCTGGCGTACGTCGAAGGCACGCAGCGTGGTGACCATGGCGATGGTGCCGAAGGGTGACGCGCCGACCGCCAAGAGCGTCGACATCATCGGCAAGGAGTGGGCCAAGCTGGGCTGAAGGTGGCGGCCTGCGGGCGGGCCGCCGTGGCTGATCTCAGCTTCCGCGAGTCAACAACTCCGCGGCGAGAGCCGCACTCCTGGAGCAATAGGAAATGCCGTGGCAGGGTCCGGAGACCCTGCCACGGCTGGTAGAGAGGTCAGGCGGTGACGACCGGGCTGGTCGCGCCCAGGAGCGCGGTGGTGTCCGGCACGACGACGCGGTACTGCTGGCCGCGGGTCAGGCCGCCGACGCGGACGCTGGCCGACGCCTTGTAGGTGAGGACGGTGCGCCACTCGCCCCGCACGTTCTGCTGGACCTGGGCGGTCTGACCGGCCACGCCGTTGACCGTGACAGTCATGATGCCCGTGCCGGTGCGGACGGCGTTCACCGAGGCGCGCACGGTGTAGCCGGCCTTCGCCGAGGTCACGGCCGCGGCCGTGTCGGACTCGGGCACCTGCAGGTAGACCTCGTAGGACGCCTTGGCCGCGCGGGTCACCGCGACGGTGCCGGCGACGGTGGTCTTGGTGTCGGTGCACTGCGCGGCAGCGCCGGCCTCGGACACGCAGACCGAGACACCCTGCTCAGCCCACGCCTTGCCGTCCGCCGTCACGGTGAAGGTGGTGACGGTGCTGGTGCCGTAGACGACCTCCGGTGAGCTGCTGCCGACCGTGATCACCGGCGTGACCTTGACCGGAGCGGTCGTCGGAGCGGACGTCGTCGGAGCGGTGGTCGGGGCCGAAGTGGTCGGCGCCGTCGTTACAGGAGCGCTGGTCGTGGGCGCGGTCGTAACAGGAGCGCTGGTCGTGGGCGCGGTGGTCGGTGCGGTGGTGGGCGGCGTGGTCACCGGCGCGACGGCGGCCAGCGCGGCCACCACGTCGACCCGGCCGTTGCCGTAGTCCTTGTCGAAGCCCTTCGTTCCCAGGTCGACCGCGTTCTGCTCCATCGCGGC
>NZ_JBEZZB010000352.1:0-2490 GCF_040638955.1 Actinoplanes sp. NPDC024001 | reverse complement strand
GCACCGGCGGCCTGCCCAGCGAGTTCCGCCGGCTGCTGCAGCCCGACGCCCGCGACCGCGAGGCCGCGGCGCTGCTGCGCCACCCGGACCTGCTGGAGCCGATCGCCGCCATGCACCGCGACACCCTGCTCTACCTCCTGGACGCTGAGCCTGCTGGCCTCGCTCCGCTCGGCGGGGATCGCGCCCTTTGACGCCGGTGTCGAGGGCACCGGAATCGACCACGGCTTCGCCTAGCCGATTTCGGCACCCTCGACACCGGCGGGCGCGATCCGTGCCTGGTTGCGCTCGAAACCTGGCTTCTCTTCTTGGCTGCTTTCCGCTCCCTTCTTGTTGCTTTCCCCTCCCGTTGGACCGCGCGCACGCGGGTGCGCGAGTCCGTCCCCCTCGCGGGAGGGGTCGTGAAGGCCGCGAGGCCGGCGCCGCCCTGTCCACCTGGGCGCCGGCCTCGCGGCCTTCGTCGTGCCTGAGCAAGAAACTCGCGGAACCTTTGGCCAGGCCCGGTTCGGCGGAGCCGGGCATGGCGGCCTGGCGGCGCGCAGGCGGCCTGGCGACGCGCAGGCAGCCTGGCGGCCTGGCGGCCTGGCGCTCTAGTGAGCTGACGGTCTCACGGCCTGGCGACGGCATGTCGCGCCGGCGGCTTGGGCGTTCGGTGGCCTGGTGCCGGTTAGTCCGCTAGGCGGGCGGGGAAGCCGCCGGTGGCGATCGGGCCCCAGAACTCGATCGTCACCCGGATCAGGCACTTGCCCTGGTCGCGCATGGCCTGCCGGTACTCGTCCCAGTTCGGGTGCTCGCCGGAGATCACCCGGAAATACTCCACCAGGGGCTCCACCGCGTCGGGCAGGTCGATGACCTCGGCGGTGCCGTCGACCTGCACCCACGGGCCGTTCCACTCGTCGGAGAGGACGCAGAGGGTGACCCGGGGATCGCGGCGGATGTTGGCGACCTTGGCGCGCTCGGGATAGCTGGAGATGACGATCCGGCCCTCGGTGTCCACCCCGCACGTGTTCGGCGAGGACTGCGGGCGCCCGTCCTTGCGGGTGGTCATCAGGATGGCGTGGTGCCGGGGGCGCAGGAAGTCGAGCAGCTCCTGCCGGCCGACACGGTTGTTCGTGGCGATGGTGCGGGCCATGTCGGGTCTCCCTCAGTGCCGGGCGGCCTGGGCGGCGGCGTCCACCTCGATGGCGCCCGGGTCCTGCGGGCCGGGCCCGGCGGCGGCCTGCTCCGCGCTGACCGCGGCGCCGATGATGCCGGCGTTGTTGAGCAGCGTGGCCGCGACGATCGGGGTGCGCAGCTCGAGGAGCGGGAAGAACTTCTCCGACTTCTTGCTCACGCCGCCGCCGATGATGAACAGCCGGGGGGAGAGCAGCATCTCGACGTGCCGCAGGTAACGCTCGACCCGGGGCGCCCACTGCTCCCAGCTCAGCTCCTCGGCCTCGCGCACCCGGTCGGAGGCGAGCAGCTCGGCGTCGCGGCCGTCGAGCTCCAGGTGGCCGAGCTCGGTGTTCGGGATCAGGACGCCGTCGAGGAACAGGGCGGTGCCGATGCCGGTGCCCAGGGTGACCATCATGATCAGCCCGCGCTGGTCCCGGCCGGCGCCGAAGGCGACCTCGGCCGCGCCGGCGGCGTCGGCGTCGTTGAGCACGGTCACCGGCATGGCGAGACGCTCGGCGAACAGCTGCGCGGCGGGGGCGTCGAGCCAGGACTTGTCGACGTTGGCCGCGGACCGGGTCACGCCGTCGACCACGACGCCGGGGAAGGTGATGCCGACCCGCTCGATGCCGTCGAACTTGCCGGCCACCTCGGCGACCGCCTCGATGACGCTCTGCACGTCGGCGGGTTGGGGGGTGGGTACGCGGAATCGCTCGTCGAGCAGCTCACCGCGCACGGTGTCGACCGGTGCGCCCTTCACGCCGGAGCCGCCGATGTCGATGCCGAGGATGGTCATCCGTTTTCCGTTCTTCCGCTCGGGTGCCTCACCGGTGGTGTCTACCACGCCGGTCCGACAGTATTTCGCCCGCTCCGGGGACTGCGCGCGGCCGACACCTTAGGATGAATCCGCTCCGTAGTTCCCGCATTCACGCAACGTCACTCATACTTTCGGCTAGTCGAGGCTCAGCTTCTCGGCTAGCGTTGCGGAAAGGAACGGTCGCCGCGCGCGGGCACGGCTCTCTGCCCGCTGATGGAGGACCTGTACATGACCCTCATCGACCATGTACCCGCTTCTGTGCGGGTCACACCGGAGACCACGGCCTCCGAGCTGCTCAATGTGATGGCCGTCGCCCCGCCGGGGCAGCGGGCCAAGATTCGGGACCGGGCGATTGAGGCGTGGCTGCCTCTCGCTCGTCACCTCGCTCACCGGTATTCGGGGCGGGGTGAGCCGACCGATGATCTGATCCAGACCGCGACGGTCGGGTTGATCAAGGCGGTGGACAAGTTCGATCCGGAGCGTGGGGTGGATTTCGCGGGTTATGCGATTCCCACGATCATCGG
>NZ_JBEZZB010000351.1:0-2546 GCF_040638955.1 Actinoplanes sp. NPDC024001 | reverse complement strand
CGGTGCGGCGCTGGCACGCCGCCGGGGTGACCGGGATCTGCGCCTACAACGACCAGGTGGCGCTCGCCGTGCTCGCCGGGGCCCGGCGGGCCGGGCTCGCCACCCCCGCCGACCTCGCGGTGATCGGGGTCGACGACATTCCGGCGGCGCGGCTCGCCGTACCCGCGCTGACCACAGTGACCACTGATCAGCGTGCGCTGGCCGCGCACCTGGCCGCCACCGTGCTGGCCGCGGTCGGCGGCCGGGCCGGCCCGCCGCCGCCCGGCGACAGCCTGGTCTCCGTGATCGTCCGCGAGTCCGCCTGACAACGAACGCACAGGTTGAGCACATGGTGACGCACAGCCGCGGGGCGAATCGTGAAGCCACACGAGGGATCCAGCGAGGGGATGACGATCATGCTCACCCGGACCGAACGCGACACCACCGACGACGCCGCCCGGCACGCGCCGGAACCGGCCCCCGACCCGGTCGTGACCGTTCTTGGACAGCCGAGCCGGGTGGCGACCCTGCCCCAGTACCTGCCGCATGGCTGGACCATGCGCCGCGTCGACGGTCTCGGCGCGGTCGCTGCCGGTGATCTGGTCCTGCTCAGCGGCGCCACCACCGCCGACGTCCGGCTCGCCCGCGCCGCGCTGCCCGCCGAGACCCGGGTGATCGCGCTGATCGACGACGGGGCGCCCGGCGAACTCGTCGCGGGCGTCCTCAGCGCCGGCGCCGACGTCTGCGTCCGCGGCGGCCATCCGGCGATCCTCGCCGGCCACCTCGTCGCCTGCCGGCGCCGCCAGCTGACGTCACGCTGGGCAGAGGTCGGCCTCGCTTCCTGATCCGTACGGGCTACCACGCCCGCCGAACCACACCTCCCGGGGCCAAGCGCGAGCATCAGCGCCTCCCGGCCGCAGCGCGACCGCCGGGCGTAAGCACGCCGTCCCGGCCGCGGGCTCACCGCGTCCTGTTGCGTGCATGCCGTCGCGGCCGCGGGGCGCCGCCGGGTCAGCGGGAGTTGAGCAGGCGGGCCATCTCGGTGCGGGAACGGACCCCGAGCCGGGCGAACACGTTGCGCAGATGGTGATCGACCGTGCGCGGGCTCAGGTGCAGCTCCTGGGCCACCTCCCGGTTGGTGGCGCCACCGGCCACCAGCGCTGCGATCCGCTCCTGTTGGGCGGTGAGCGGCGGCCCGGCGACCGGCTGTTCGATCCGTTCCCCGGCGGCCCGCAGCTCCTGGATGCTCTGCTCCGCCCAGGGTTCCGCGTCGAGCAGCCGGAACGTCTCCGCCGCACGCCGCAGGTGGGTGCGCGCCTCCACGTGCCGGCGGCGCCGCCGCAGCAACCGTCCGTAGAGCAGTTCGGTGTGCGCCCGCGGGAACCCCGCCTCCCCGGCGTGCCCGAGCGCCCTGCCGAAGTGCACCTCCGCCTCCTCGCCGTCGGCCGCCCGCAGCGCCCGGCACCGGTCGCGCAGGGCCAGCCAGGCGGGTTGCCCGGTACGCCCGGCCCACCGGTCGAACCCGGTGGCCACCGCTTCCAGGCCGAGCGACGTGCCCGGTGCCCGGGCGTCCGCCTGCGCGGACGCTTCCAACAGGTGCGGCACCACGGCGACCTGCAGCAGCGCCGAACCGTAGCCGGGCGGCGCCGTCACCACCGAGACCAGGCGTTCGGTGGTGGCGTTGAACCGCCCGTCGACCAGATCGAGCAGCGCCAGCGCCCAGCCGCAGTGCGCCCGGGCCGGGCCGCCGCCGGCCGCCTCGATCCGGCTCAGCGCGGTGTCCCGGTCGCCGACCAGGGCGGCCAGCACGCCGAGCAGCGCCAGATGCACCGAGGCGAGGACCGGCTGCCCGGTCCCGTGGGCCACCGCCGCACCGTCCAGGGCGGCCGTGCTCGCCGCCGCGTAGTCGCCGGAGGCCATCCTGGCGATCACGGCGAGCTCCAGCGCGCGCGGCACCAGGACGGTGGCGCCGCAGTCGCGGGCCAGGACCGTCGCCCGCCCGGCCAGGGCGGCCGCCCGGCGGGAGTCGCCGACCAGGATGCCCGCGGTCGCGGCCTGGATCAGCGGCGCCGGATCGGTGACCCGGTCGGCCACGTCGAGCGCCCGCCGGAACCGGGCGAACGCCGCCGGCTCGTCCCCGTCGGCCACACACGCCAGTCCGGCGACGTGGTGGAAGGCCAGGGTCATGGCCGGTGACTCGTCGCCGCGCTGCTGGGCGACGACCCGCCGGGCCAGCCCCGCGTAGCGGCCCTGCTCGCCCGGTTCGGCCGCGGCCTCCCCGGCGAGGGCGAGCGCGTGGAGGGCGGTCGCGGTGTCACTCTCGGCCAGGTCAGCGGCTACGTCGAGGAGCAGCTCGCGGGCGCCGGGGCGGCCTTCGGGCAGGTGCATCTCGGCGGTCAGGCCCCGCGCGCGCACCCGGGCCGGCCCCGCCGCGGCCGGGATCCGCCGGAGCAGCAGCCCGGCGTCGTAGGGCCGCCCGGCCAGCCACGCCGACCGCGCCGCGGCGAGCAGCGCGCCGCCCCGCTCGGCCGGGTCGGCGCAGAGCGCAGCCGCGTAGCGGTGGGCCT
>NZ_JBEZZB010000350.1:0-2723 GCF_040638955.1 Actinoplanes sp. NPDC024001 | reverse complement strand
CGGCACGCCAGTCCCGGCCGTAGAGGCGGCGCAGCAGCGCGTCGTCGGCGTTGCCCCGCTGGGTCCGTACGCTCACCCAGCGGCCCTCCGGGCGTACCGGATGGGTCACCGTGCGAAGGCCGCGCCGCAGCTGGAAGCCCGCCTCCCGGATGCGGTGCGCGAGTTCCGCGTCCTCGCGGAAGGCGCGCGGCAGGCGCTCGTCGAAGCCGCCGGTGCGCGCCAGCGCAGCGCGGCGGTAGGCCATGTCCGCGGTGATCCACTCGCCGTCGGCGAGGCCCGCGGTGACCCGCTCCCAGTCGGTCGGGCGGCGGCCCTGCGGCAGCGGCACCCGCAGGTTGCCCTGCACTCCCCCGACCTCGGGGCCGGCGTCGCGAAGGTCCTCGGCGAGCCGCCGCAGCCAGTCCGGGTCGGGCAGCACGTCGTCGTCGAGGAAGGCGACCCAGTCGTGCCGGGCGGCCCGCCAGCCGACGTTGCGGGCGGCGGCGGGCCCGGCCGCACGGCCCGAAAGGATCCGTGCCCCGGGCAGCCGCAGCGCAGCGCCGGGGCCGGGGCGGTCGTCCACGACGATCAGCTCCATCGTGGCGGGCAGCGGCCCCAGCGCCTCAAGCAGCTCGGACAGGCTCGGCCGGCCGACGGTAGGAATGACGACGGAGACTCCCGTCATCGGGTCTCCCCCGCCGGCTGCTCGCCGAACGTCCGAGCACGGTGGACCGCGAACGGTCCGATGGCGAGCAGGTCGACCGGCGCCGAGCCGAAGAGCTCCAGAGCCTCCCGCGGGGTGTCGACCATCGGCCGGCCGGCCGTGTTGAGCGACGTGTTCACCACCACCGGCAGCCCGGTGAGCCGCTCGAACTCGGCGAGCATCTCGGCGACCAGCGGCTCGGTGTCGGTGTGGACGGTCTGCACGCGGGCGGTGCCGTCGACGTGGGTGACGGCCGGGATCCGGTCCTTCCACTCCGGCTTCACCCGGTGCACGAAAAGCATGTACGGGCTCGGGTAGACCCCTTCGAAGATGTCGGCGAAGCGTTCGGCCCGGACCATCGGGGCGATCGGGCGGAACTGCTCGCGGCCCTTCACGTCGTTCATCCGGGTCTGGGTGTGCTGGTCGCCGGGGTGGGCCAGCAGGGAACGGTGGCCGAGGGCGCGCGGGCCGTACTCGCTGCGCCCCTGGTACCAGGCGACGATGCCGTTGCGGGCCAGCACCTCGGCGGCTTCGGCGGCGATCGAGCGCGGCCGGGTGTAGGGCACCGCGGCCCGCTTCAGCTCCGCCTCCAGCTCGTCGTCGCTCCAGCCGCGGCCGAGGGCGGCGGTGGTGAACGGGACGTGCTGGTTCGTCAGCGCCAGAGCCGCGCCGAGGGCGGTGCCCGCGTCGCCGGCGGCGGGTTGCACCCACACCCGGTCGAACGGGCCCTCGGCGGCGATCCGGGCGTTCGCCACACAGTTCAGGGCGGTGCCGCCGGCCATGGTCAGCGTCTTCAGCCCGCCGGAGGCCTCGTACGTCCAGCGGGCCAGGTCCAGCAGCACCTCCTCGAGGCGGATCTGCACGCTGGAGGCGAGATCGGCGTGCGTCTCGGTCAGCTCCCTCTCGTCGCCCGCTGCCCGGGCCTTGGCCAGGGCGTCCCAGTCGATGCGCTCGACGACGAACCCGCCGTCGCCGGTGGCCCGGACCAGCTCGCGGAGCAGGCCGATGAACCTGGGCTTGCCGTACGAGGCGAGCGCCATCACCTTGTACTCGTCGCTGGAGTGCATGAACCCGAGGTGCCGGGTCAGGTCCTCGTAGAGCAGGCCGAGCGAATGCGGCAGCTCCTGGCTGCGGAACGTCTCGAGGTGCCCGTCGCGGTAGGCGCCGGCCAGGTGGCTGGCGGACTCGCCGCGCCCGTCCAGGACCAGCACCGCGCTGGGGCCGTCGACGCTGAGCCCGGCGGACGCGGCGTGCGCGACGTGGTGCGGGACGAACCGCACCTGCTCCGGGTCGAGACCGGGCAGCGCGGTGGCCAGAAACTGCGGTGCCCGCCGCGCGTAGTCGACACGCAGGCTGTCCCAGGGGTCGTGGATGCCCACCTCGGCCGGGTCGCGGCAGAGCGCCGGGTCGAAGGAGTAGGCGACCGCGTCCAGGTCGCCGGGCCGCAGGCCGGCCTCCTGCAGGCACCAGGCGGCGGAGAGCTCGGGGAGCTCCCAGGCGGAGAACGGCACGGGACGTTTGCCGTGCTTACGGCGGCTGAACCGCTCCTCCTCCGCGGCAGCCACGACACGACCGTCGACGATCACGGCCGCGGACGGATCATGGAAGATCGCGTTGATCCCGAGTACTCGCATGGCGACGCGGTTACCCCGGAATTTTTCACTTACTCACATGATCATCGACTTCTCCTGTTCGGTCGAACAATTCACGTTTTTGCCCCATTACCTGCACTGATCGTTACCGTCCGCCAGGGGATCTTTGCTGTGAGTCAAGGTTTCATGCGATGCAATGTGGGCAGACTGGCGCAATGGCTCAGGTAAAGGTGGCTGAGGTAGCGGTGTACGAGGTAGAGCAGCTCATCGACGGCACATGGACACCCGGCAACGGCGAGCGGACGCTGACCGTTCTGAATCCGCGCGACGACTCCCCGGTCACGCGCGTGCCGGTCTCCTCCGAGGCCGACGTGGCCGCGGCGGTGAAATCCGCCCGCGCCGCCGCCCCCGGCTGGGCCCGGACCGCGCCGGCGGCCCGCGCCGCCGCC
>NZ_JBEZZB010000349.1:0-2725 GCF_040638955.1 Actinoplanes sp. NPDC024001 | reverse complement strand
CGTGCTGCTCGCCTCGGCCGCCGTGCTCGCCGGGCACCTGGCGACCTTCCTGGTCGCCGCCCGCGCCGCCGGCAGCGCCGCCTCGCTGCTCCAGCTCGCGCCGCTGCTGCTGCTCGCCCTGCTCGCCATGGGCCTGCCGGTCAACGTCGGCGGCTGGGGACCGCGCGAGGGCGTCATGGCCTGGGCCTTCGGCGCGGCCGGCCTGAGCGCGGCGCAGGGCCTGACGATCGCCGTGGCCTACGGGATCCTGGCCTTCGTGGCCGCCGCCCCGGGCGCCGTGATCGTGGTGACGCGACTCGTGAACCGGCCGCGCGCCGTCGCTCCGGCGCCGCGCCTGATGGCTGTCGCCCCGGTCTCCCCCGCGCCGGTCATGGCGCCCCGGCCGCGGCACGTGCCGGCGCCGATCCCGCTGGTCCGGCGCACCACCGTGGTCCGGCAGCCGGCTTACTCCGGCGGTGTCGCAGCTTGACCGAACCGCTCGGTGAGCGCGTAGCGCAGAAGCACCACGTCACCGATCTGCCGCACCTCCGCGAGGGTGGCCCGGTTGCCGGGACCCCACGGGAAGTCACCGTCGTGGACGAACCGCGGCGCCCGCGCGTCACCGACGAAGAACGGCGCCACCACCAGCTGCAACTCGTCGGCCAGGCCGGCGGTGAGGAACTGGGTGTGCATCCGGCCGCCGCCTTCGACCATCAGCCGGCGCACGCCGCGCGCGGCCAGGTCGGCCGTGACGGCGCGCACGTCCACCGGATCGCCGCCGTCCACCACGACCGCCCGGTCGCCGAGCAGCTTCTCCGCGTCGGCGACGGCCGGCGAGGCACAGTAGACCAGCTTGGCCGAGTCGCCGGTGGTGAAGAACGACGCCTGCGGATCGAGGTGGCAGCTGCTGGTTACGGTGACCTTCACCGGGTCCGGAGCCGCGCCCCGCGCGACCCGGGCAGCGCGCCGGTCCGCGGAACGCACCAGCAGCCGCGGGTTGTCCTGGCGGATCGTGGCGGCCCCGACGAGGATCGCGTCACACCCGGCACGGACCGCGTCGACCCGGTCGAAGTCGGCGTCGTTGGAGAGGAGCAGTCGTTCCTCACCCGCGTCGTCGAGATATCCGTCGATCGACATCCCACAGCTCAGCAAGATGTAAGGACGCTCAGCCACCGCCCAACAGTAGTCCCTCCGAATGCGGGACTGGATCTCCGGGCAGATCATCGGTAGTGCTGAGCACGGCGGGAACCAACAAGGAGGACCGATGTTCGAGGCCCAGGCAGCGACGGCGCTCAAGGCGACCATCCGACGGCAGGTCACCGTGCCGCTGCGCTTCCCGGACGGCTACGCGACCACCGCGCGGGTGATGACGTTCGACGGGCTGGCGGACGGCAAGGAGCACCTCGCGCTCGGACTGGGTGACTGGCAACGGGCCCTCACCAAGTCGGCGGCCGGCGGGCGGGCGCCCCTGGTGCGCCCGCACAGCGAATGTCTCACCGGCGACGTCTTCGGCAGCCAGCGCTGCGACTGCGGGCCGCAGCTGCGCGAAGCCGTCGAGCGGATCGCCGAGCAGGGCGGGTTCCTGCTCTACCTGCGCCAGGAGGGCCGGGGCATCGGGCTCTACGCCAAGCTGGACGCGTACGCGCTGCAGGACGACGGGCTGGACACGTACCAGGCCAACGTGGCGCTGGGGCGTGGCGAGGACGAGCGTGACTACACCGCGGCGGCGCAGATGCTGATGGCCCTCGGCGTCGACCGGATCCGGCTGCTCAGCAACAACCCGGACAAGGCGGCGCAGCTGACCGGCCTGGGCATCGACGTCACCCAGCGGATCCCCACCGGGGTGCACCTGTCCGCCGCGAACGTGCGGTACCTGAGCGTCAAGGCGTCCCACACCGCGCACACCATCGAGCTGCCCCTGGCCGAGTGACCCCCCGGCGCCTTCTGGCGTCTTCTCCGGCACGATGGGAGGGTGACGGGCGTGGAGCTACCGGGTGCGGGTGAACTCGATGCGATGCTGGCCGCGGTCGATCAGCTGCCGTTCATCGTGGCCGTGTGCGAGGGACCCGACCTGGTGATGGTCGCGTGCAACGCGGCCACCCGCGCGGTGCTCGCCGGGCGGGAGATCATCGGCCGCCCGGTCCGCGAGGTGCTCAGCGACCTCGCCGGGCAGCAGTGGGTGGACGCCTACCACGAGGTCTACCGCACCGGCGAGCCGATCGCCGGGCGGGAGTGGCGGGCCCACATCGAGCAGCCGGACGGCTCGGTGCACGAGATGTTCGCCACTTTCACCATCGTGCCGTGGATCGACGCCGAGGGCCGCCGCCGCGGGGTGATCGGGGCCGGTTTCGACGTCACCGAGCTGACCCGCAACCGGCAGGCCGCCGAGGCGGAGGCGGACCAGCTGCGCCGCCGCTACGACCAGAGCCGCGACGTGATCACCGCGTTGCAGCGGGAGCTGCTGCCGTCCGGGCTGCCGGTGCTGCCCGGCCTGCAGGTGGCGGCCAGCTACCTGGTCGCCGAGACGGACACCGCGGCCGGCGGCGACTGGTTCGACGCGGTGTCCTGTCCGGACGGCCGGCTCGGCCTGGTCGTCGGCGACGTGGTCGGGCACGGCGTCGCCGCCTCCGGAGTGATGGGGCAGCTGCGCGCCGTGCTGCAGGAACGGCTCGACGCCGGGGTGGGCGTGGCCGACGCGCTGGCCGCCGCCGACCGGCTGGCCGCCCGGGTCCGGGCCGCGCACGCG
>NZ_JBEZZB010000348.1:0-2732 GCF_040638955.1 Actinoplanes sp. NPDC024001 | reverse complement strand
GCTCTTCAACACTCAAGCCGGCCGGGAGGCCGCTGTGCTGTTGCTTTGATCTTGATCTTGATCTTAGGCGCCCCGTTAAACCACGCTGGCCGAACGCAGGCTTTGGAGCGTGGGTAACCTGGCAGGACGCCAGGTTAGCCGTCCTGGGCCAAGGATGGCCCATGACGGCGGCCCACGGTCCAAAGCCGGAGTGAGCAACCGTGTCGAATCTCAAGCCATTTCAGCGAAATGTTTTTGATCTCGGACCATCGCATTCAGGATCGTCAGCAGCTTTCTCATGCATGCAACCAGCGCCACTTTCTTCGTCTTCCCTGCAGCAAGCAGACGGTTGTAGAACCTCTCGATCACCGGGTTATGGCTCTTCGAGGACAAGACAGCCATGTAAAGCACACTTCGCACCTCAGCTCGACCACCCCATATCCGTCTACGTCCTTTGTACAGGCCGCTATCGCAGTTAAAAGGGGCCACACCAACCAATGCAGCCACTTGTTTGCGATTCACTTTGCCTAGCTCAGGAACCATCGCCAGCAGCGAAAGTGCGAGCACATTGCCAACACCTGAGACCTCGCGCAGCAAATCATAATTGGCCTTCCAGGCCGGCGAAGCTTTGATCGCTTCGTGCAAGTCATCGTCTGTACTTTTAAGACGCTTTTGAAGCCAGACGATATGTGCCTTGATATCCCGTCGAAGCGCCTTGAATACCGCCTGTTTCAGTCGAGACTCCTCCGCCACGATCATATCGATAAGCTGACGGCGTCTAGTCAGTAGATCTGCCAGTTCACGAGCGTGTTCATCTGGCATCTCCCGAATTTCGGGTTTGACCGCCTGAGCAAACTCCGCAATCACCTGGGCATCCAGAGCGTCGGTTTTAGCCAGCCGTCCGGTAGCCTTAGCGAAATCACGGACCTGACGGGGATTGACAACAACGACTGGTAATCCAGCAGCGCAAAGCTCGGCAGCGGCAAGCCGCTCATATCCGCCAGTTGCTTCCAGCACCACTAAAGCGGGCATCTGAGCCTTGAGATGCTTAGCTAAACGCTGGATATCTTCTGGAGTATTGAAAAACTGCTCGACTTGGCCAGTAGTGCTGACGAATGAGTCGAGCTTGTTTTTGGAAACATCAATTCCGACGAACGCAGAGTCATGGTCCATGGCGTTTTCCTCACGTCCAACCTTGCAGAATCGGGCTTTACGCCCAGGCAACCGTTCGGACTAGTTTAGAAAAGAACCTGCTTCGACCCATGCTCACTCACGATCTTGAAATCTGAGGGCACCACGGTCTGAAGCAGGTGAAAATAATCTTACAAGGGCACACCGAGCCTAAGCGAGGTGCCGAGTGGTGGGGCATGTACGGGACAACCACATGGGTTACAAAAAAGTGCCTTCACATAGGTGACACTTTGATTGAAACATAACCGTTTTTTGCATCCCTAGCGTTTACTCGGCCCAAGATCACCGGACCGAAGATCACATTCCATATGCCATCACTGATCATCTCCATTCCGATGGTTTGATGGCTCAGCAAATTACCAACATAAATCCTTAGACCTGCTCGATTGATGATCCCACTACTGTCTGCCAGGTAACACTCGACATGACTCGCATAGCCCATCTCCGGCAACCGCTCCGGATAGACTCGTGTTGAAGGCATGTAACACGAGGCTGGCGTTTTCTGCCCAAGAGCCTCGTGTCCACGCTCGTAATTATAGTGCTGCACGAAGCGATCAAAGTGACGCTGCTGAGCATCCCACGCAACCGCCGGTGGTTGGGGTAACGTACTTTTCAGCGTCCTGTGCATACGTTCGTGGCGCCCGTTCTGATCAGGGCGGCCCGGTTCAATTCGCTCAGGAATGATCCCAAGTCGTAGCCACCAGATCGATAGCTGCGACAGCCCGGCACGGCCCGTGCTGGCAAACGGCACACCGTTGTCGGTACGGATGCGCTCAGGCAGCCCATATTCGCGGAAAACCCGCTCGAAGGTTTGCTGGGTTTCCTTGAAATTGGTGCTGGCCATACTCTCGCAGGCCAGTAAAAAGCGACTCGCGTGATCCATTATCGTCAACGGATAACACCACACACCTGCCCCTGTCAGAAATTGCCCTTTGTAATCAGCGCTGAAAAGCTGGTTGGGGATTTCTGCCTTACGTAAAGGCTTGGGATAGACAGCTACACGCGGGCGCAATTGCCGAGGCGTGATCAAATCAGCGGCCTTGAGGATGTTGTAAATGGTGGTTTTTGAGGGTGGGTTCTGCCCAGGAAAACGCCGTATCAAGT
Organism: Actinoplanes sp. NPDC024001; assembly: GCF_040638955.1. Taxonomy (NCBI): domain Bacteria; kingdom Bacillati; phylum Actinomycetota; class Actinomycetes; order Micromonosporales; family Micromonosporaceae; genus Actinoplanes; species Actinoplanes sp. NPDC024001. The sequence continues at coordinate 458 of NZ_JBEZZB010000348.1, read as the reverse complement.
CGTTCTGGATCTTCTTCGGGCCGGGAACCGTTTCTCCAGTCGAACGCAATTCAATAATTGCCTGCCGGACAGCAAAAGGGACCACATACGTCTGATTGTGGCGGCTGCGACTTCGCTCTTCGAGGCCTCTGGGCCCCTCCGCTTTGTAGCGCTCGACCCATTTATAGCCAGTCTTGCGACTGATTTGATGGTCCAGGCACAGCTGGCTAAAGCTGTGCTCGTCCTCCAAATAGTCGGCGATGAACTTCACTCTGAGGTCCATAGGTTTCAGCTCTTTCCAGGGCATGGTCAGATCCTCGCGAAATCGACCCTGCCAGTTAAAAAACTGTTACCTATGTGCGTGAACTAATTTGTAACCCATGTGGGTGAGTCATACCGGGCAGAGCGTTTTGGTTACTTTTGCGCTTTTCAAAAGTGACCCGCTGTAAGAGCGGAACCATAGGAGGCCGTTACCGCAG
>NZ_JBEZZB010000347.1:0-2816 GCF_040638955.1 Actinoplanes sp. NPDC024001 | reverse complement strand
GCCCGGCCCGCCTCCGCCGCCGGCCGCCGCCGCGCCGGATCCAGCGGATTGCGCCCGATCGCCCGGCGCGCCGCCGCATCCGGCGACACCACCACACCCCGTACTCCCGCGCCGAGGGCCGCCACCTGCGCTCCCGGCCGCCCTGACGGCCGCGCCGACTGAGTCACCGGCGCGAGCACCACCACCCGGTCACAACCCACGGCCAGGTCGGCGTTGGCGACCGATCGCACCCCGCCATCGATGTAGCGCCGCCCACCGATCGTCACCGGCGGCCAGGTCAGCGGAACCGCGCAACTGGCCGCCACGGCGTCCAGCAGGGAGACACCACTGGATGCGTCGAATACCCGTACCTCTCCGGTCTCGGCCTCGACCGCCGTGATCAGCAGGCGCGTCGCCGGCCAGCCGGCGTCGCCGATGCGGCGCGCGATCACCGCCCGCCGCTCGGCCTCCGGCATCGTGCGGGCGCGCAGCGCCCGGCGTCCCAGCCACGCGCGACCCCTGGCCGGATCGCCCGGCCAGAGGCCGGCGATCGCAAAACCCAGCAGACCTTTCACCCCGATCCGCGCGGCCACCTCAGCGCCGGCGCCGGCCAGCTGCGCCGCATAAAGATCCTCCAGGGGTACGCCGGACAGCACCTGAGCCGCGACCGACGACCCGGCCGACGTCCCGACGAACAGCCCCGCCCCGGTCAGCTCGACGCCCCGCTCGGCCAGCCCGTGCAGCAGCCCGATCTCCCAGGCGACGCCGGTGACGCCGCCTCCGCCCAGCACCAGGGCCGTCCCGTCGCGATTCATGCACCGGATCCAAGCACCAACACCCGTGAGTTGTCTGCGGCGGGCGGGTACTGACTGTGTGGATTCGGGCGCTTGTCGCACCCGAATCCACACCGACCCGCCCGAAGGAGCAGGACCACCATGAACGTGATCGTGAAGACCGCCCTGCCGATCGTGACCAGCGCCGCCACCGCCTGGATCATGAAGAAGACCCGCCTGCCCGGCCTGGCGACCCCGATCGTCAGCCTGGCCGTCGGCGCCGCCGTGGCGAAGGCCGCCCAGCGTTTCCGCTGACGATCAACGTGTGGGGACCGGCTCGGCGGGCGCCTCCTCGGTGTCCAGCACGGCCGGTACCCCGCGCAGCGCGAACAGCGCCGCCACCGCCAGCACGCCGACCAGGATGGCGCAGCTGATCACCATGACGTGCAGGCCGTCGATGAACGCCCAGCGTGCCGCCTGGGCGACCGCGCCGGCCAGCTGGCCGGGCAGTTCGCCCGCCGCGTGCAGGGCGGTGCCCAGCGACTCCCGGATCGCCGGCTGTGCTTCGGCCGGCACCCCGGCGGGCATGTCCAGGTGCTCGCGGTACGTGCGGTTGAGCACGCTGCCGAGCACGCCCATACCGACCGCCCCGCCGATCTCGGTGGCCGTCTCCGAGATGGCCGACGCCGCACCGGCCCGTTCGCGCGGCACGCTGGCCAGCACGGTGTCGCTGACGGTGGCGAAGCTGACCCCGATGCCCAGACCGAAGATGATCATCGCGGGCAGCAGGGTGGCGTATCCGGTGTCCCGGCCGATCAGCGTGTAGAGGGCGAAGCCGACCGCGGACAGCCCCAGCCCGCCGGAGACCACCGCGGCCCGGCCGATCCGGTGCACCAGCGTGCCGGCCAGGAATCCGCCGACCATCCCGGCCATGCCGCCGGGCAGCCCGGCCAGCCCGGCCTTGACCGGCGACCAGCCGAGGACCAGCTGGAGGTACTGGCTGAGGATCAGCGACAGCGCGAGGTTGGCGAACATGCTCACCGTGGTGGCCGCGATCGACGCGGAGAACGCCCGGTTGCGGAACAGCCGCAGGTCGATCAGCGGGTCGGCGAGCCGGGTCTGGCGGATGCCGAAGACCAGCAGCGTCAGCGCACCGAGCGCCACCGCGGTGAGCACGTCGGTCTGCCCGAAGCCGCCGTGGAAGCCCTCCTTGATCGCGTAGATCACCGAGACGATGCCGATGATCGACAGCAGCGCGCTGAGCACGTCGAGCCGGCCCGGCCGCGGGTTGCGCGACTCCGGGATGACGGCGATGCCGGCCACCACGATGGCGACGACCACCGGCACGTTGATCAGGAACACCGAGCCCCACCAGAAGAACTCCAGCAGCACGCCGCCGACGATCGGGCCGATCGCGAACCCGCCGGCGGTGACACCGCCCCAGATCCCGACGGCGCTGGTGCGTTCCCGGGCGTCGGTGAAGACGTTCCGGATGATCGACAGGGTGGACGGCATGATGGTCGCGCCGGCCACGCCGAGCAGCGCCCGGGCGGCGATCAGCAGTTCCGGGCTGGATGCGTAGGCGGTCACGACCGAGGCGAGCCCGAAGGCCACCGAGCCGATCAGCAGCAGCCGTTTGCGGCCGATCCGGTCACCGAGGTTGCCCATCAGCACGAGCAGGCCGCCGAGGGTGAAGCCGTAGATGTCGGCGATCCACAGGATCTGGTTGCCGGTCGGCGCCAGGTCGGCGACCAGTTTCGGGATCGCCAGGTGCAGCACGGTCAGGTCGATGGCCAGCAGCAGTGAGGCGGCGCACAGGATGGTCAGCGTCGCCCAGCGGCGCCGGGAACTGATCTCGGTCATGCCGGCAGCGTCGCGGCGAACGCTGACCGGTCACTGACCGGACGCTGACGTGCCCACTCCCGCCTCGGTCAGCGCCTCGTCGACCGGCATCGCGCGGCCCCGCCCGTACGCTTCCTGGAAAGCCTCGTCGCCCAGCGCGGCGCGTGCCGCGGCCGCGACCCGGGCCACGTCCGGCTGGCCGGCCGGCGGCCAGCCGCGGAC
>NZ_JBEZZB010000346.1:0-2820 GCF_040638955.1 Actinoplanes sp. NPDC024001 | reverse complement strand
TTCGGGGTAGGACGTCGCAATCCACACCGAACCCGAAGGCCCTCGCCTATTTCAAGATCTCCCCGTCACCAACGTCCGTGGTCAGTACAGCTAGCCCTGACCTCGCGCCTTCCCAGACTGCTGGCCCTGGTCCCGGTGGGCCGTCTGCACCGAGCCCTCCTTCCTGGAGATGGTCCGTCAGGCCACTCAGCAGCTCGCCCGCAGAACTGGTTCAGTCGGCGTGCGCGCGCAGCACTTGATCTAGCAATGGTCGCGAGGCCGGCATCCCAGCGAACGGCATGCCTTTCGTAATGGCAGGCAGGGCAATCTGCGGCTCATATATGGCGGGCATCGGATTGCGGGACGCGGGCTCGGAAACGGCTCACGGATGTGGAATTTAGTTCCACAGCGGCGACCCTCCGACCGTTTCACAGGCAGCAGCCGGCATGCGGAAGCTATGGCTGAGGGCTGGCGGCCAAGCAACTCTGGGACAACCGCAGCACTGCATAACGGGTGAGCACCATGTGATGGCTGCCGGCGCCGGTAGCGACCGCGGCGGCGGCGGCAGCAGCAGCGGCAGCAGCAGCGGCAGCAGCGGCAGCGGCAGCGGCGGGCAGCCCGGCAGCAGCAGGAGTGATCCTCGCGGTATCGGGCGCTCAAGTCGGCATCCGCAGAAGTAGCTGGTTGTCTCCCGAGCAGCGGCAGTCAGCTAGCAAAGCCGGCCGCAGGCAGAAGACGATGTCCACATCTCCCAACCTTCGTGGGATGGGGATGGACTCCTGGCGGCCAACGATCAAGGCTCGCGATGGCGGTGGAACAAGTAGGCGAGAGGGCTGAAGGCGGCAGTGGGGCAAACAGAGAACCACGAATAGTGAACCAACAGGACTGCGACTGCCGGCGCTAGCGGGACATGAAGAGAGATAACAGGGCCTCACAGTGGATGCGGGCCTTAACTACAACAGGGAGGTGGAGGGCGGCAAGTAGTAGGCAGCAGGACGGCGGCCGGGATCGAGGGTAGGAGGGGCGGCGAGCACGCGAGCATTAGGTGGGAGGGAGCGGTGCCTCGTCTGCGTCACGACGGCAGTCGGCAGCGGCGGTCGGCTGTGCTGAGCGGCCGCGCCACCTGAGGCTGTCACGAGCGGCCGCGCCACCTGAGGCTGTGACGAGCGGCCGCGCCACCTACGGCGTTGAGATCGGCAGCAACGAGTCCACCCGCATCTGGGTTCGATCCAAGCTGCCCCCGACGAGAGGATCACACCGCCTTACGGCACCCGACGGGCGCGGAGTCGATGGCGTCCCTGCTGCGATCAAGATCGTGACAACATACTTGGCGCGTCTGTGGGTTGATGGACTCTCCTCGGTGGCACACCGCTTACCGGCTCCAGGTAGCGCGCGCTCCGCGGCCGACAATCCATAGTGCGGCAACCGAGCACGGCTTGTTTCACGTGAAACATCGTGATGCCGGGAGTACTCGGATTACCCAGTCCGACCTCCCCATGCGGGGGACGATAACTCGTTGGAAGCAAACGCATCTCTTGCTTGAGGGTCGGCTGCCGTTTGCCGGCTGCAGCATAAACGCGGCCACCGGCGGCCGATCTCTAGGACCCATCAGCGTCGTATTCGAGTGGGATAGGCCAATCAGGAGCCAGGCGTCGACGAACATCTGAAGAGTACCGACCGCTCGTTCTACAACGAGCACGTCGGCTAGCCGCAAACCATAGCGAGGACGCTTGGTAAGGACGTTGTGATCGGGTCTGCGAAGCCACTCGCCGACCGAGTCACCGATCGCCGCAGAGGCAGGACTTGGCCGCAAGGTCGCGCGATTGAACTGCTCCGGCGGTCCGCAGCACGGCGGTCTCCTGACTCCCGCAGACTGTGCTCCCAGTGACTCCCGCAGACTGTGCTTCCAGTGACTCCCGCAGACTGTGCTCCCAGTGATTCATGGCGTGGCCGGGAGGACTGTAGGCCTCGCGCCCGCCGATCGACTCGCCGAGACTGAGGGTTACTGCGGTCCGCCTGGCCCAAGGTAAGTCGTCTGCGACCGGAGCGTGGTCCTCCAGCCTGCCGCTCCGGACTACTCACCGCGCCTCGAAGTCGCCGCATCGGTGCGCGAAGGCTGAGGACCGGTGGAGTTCGGTCGCCATCGCACTATGGGCCAGCCGAGAGTTGCTTCTTGCGCCGCCGCTATGTTGCACCCGCGAAGAGGGCGTTCATCCTGCCGAGGGGCACCGAAGGCCGGGACGACGTCGCAGGCAAGGAGTACAGCGCGCCATCCCGACGGCATCGCCGAGGGCCCACTGGATGTAATGCGGCAGCCTTTACCTGTGAGTCGCGGTTTCACGTGAAACACAATGATCCTCAACTACCTACCGCCTGAAGACTTACATCGCAGCGTCTGAGATACGCAACGACGATTGCCCTCCGCAAGCCCCTTGCTCAGCTAGCGGCATTCGGGCACCAGTCAGCCATGCCTGCCAGCACGGACTAGCCCCTCTTACGCCGTCCCTCCAGACGACTCCGTCCGATGCTGGAGGCAGACACATCGAGGCGCTACCCCATGAGTCTGTGCCGAGGCAGGCCCAGAATCATTCGGGCCGACGATCGTGGCGATCTCGCACAGAAGGGCGTGTTGAGGCGCCTTCCACAGCCTCGCCCCGGATTGCATTCGAATCACCGTGCCAAATCGCTCCGCTAGGTGGCGACTGGCGAACGTCGCACGCTACATGCGCCGCATCGGTATTGAGAACGCCTAGTACTGCTACGGCGGTTCGTAGCTTCCGAGCGTGCTGAGTCGTTTGCGGTAGTGGGAGTCACGGGATCGTTGAAGGCAGCGGCGGCGGA
>NZ_JBEZZB010000345.1:0-2947 GCF_040638955.1 Actinoplanes sp. NPDC024001 | reverse complement strand
ACCCCGCCGGTGTCGCGGTCCTCGCGGTTGGGCACCGTTTGCGCCGCGGTGGTCGCGGCGGCCGGTGGCAACCCGGTCGTGCACACTCCCGGCATCGCGCCCAGCGCGGGCGGCCGGGCCGGCGCCGGCCTGATCGACGCCGCGGCGCCGAAAGCGGAGCCGACCGTCGAGGACGTCGACGGCGGCGTGGTCCGCCTGCAGCCGGTCACCGTGAACGGCAAGACCCTGGTCGTCGAGGTGTTCGTCCCGGGCTCGGAACTCAACGAGAACACCGCCCGCGACTGGTGGCTGCTGCTCGGCCTGGCGGTCGTCCTGGTCGGCGGCGCGGTCTTCGTGGTCGACCGGCTGGCCCGGGGCGCGGTGTCCTCGGCCCGCAACCTGGTGGAGGCGGCGCTCGCGGTCGGTGACGGTGACCTCGGCGTCCGGATACACCCCTCCGGCCCCCGCGAACTGGCCGAGGCCGGTTACGCCTTCAACCGGATGGCGGACCGCCTGGTCACCTCGCGCACCGACGAGCGGGAGCTGGTCGCCGACCTGTCGCACCGGTTGCGCACCCCGCTGACCGCGCTGCGGCTCGACGCCGAGGCGCTGGACCCGGACGACACCCAGATCCTCGACCTGTCCGCGGACGAGGTGGACCGCCGCCGCGGGATCCGGCGCATCCGGCAGGCCATCGGCACCCTCGAGGACGAGGTCAACCACCTGATCAACACCACCCGGCAGGCGGTCGCCGCGCAGGTGGCGGCCCCCGAGGACGGGCTCTGCGACGCCAGCGAGGTGGTCCGGGAACGGATGATGTTCTGGTCGGCGCTCGCCGGTGACCAGGACCGTCAGTACCGGGTGGTCGGCGCGCACCTGCGGATCCCGGTGCCGGTGGCCCGCGCCGAGCTGGCCGCCGCGCTGGACGCGGTGCTCGGCAACGTCTTCCGCTACACCCCGCAGGGCACCGCGTTCGAGGTCGGGCTCTCCCGCCGCGACGGCTGGGTGGCGCTGCGGGTGGACGACGCCGGGCCGGGCATCCCCGACCCGGAGCGCGCGCTGCGACGTGGCCAGAGCAATCAGGGCTCGACCGGCCTGGGCCTGGACATCGCCCGCCGGGTGGCCCAGGCGACCGGCGGATCGGTGAGCCTGGACCGGGCCGCGATGGGCGGGGCGAGCGTGGTTATGCTCCTCGCCGACGCGGACGCCACGCCCACGGCCCCGAGCCGGTTCGGCCTGGTCGGACGCGGCCGCCTGACCCGCGAACGGGACCCGGGACGACGCCGATGGCAACGACCGGGGCGGGAATGACGTCACCTGAATCGAACCGTGTCCCCCGGACGGAACAGCGCTTGCTTATATCTCTATTAAGGGCGTTCCCCTGGCGCTCCAAGGCTGGCAGTCTTCCCTCCGATCCCATCCGGCTTTCCGGCTCGCAATCCGCAGCGCGTCCCCATCGCCGCGAACCGGCAAGCCGCCGCACGGTGGGAGGCGGTCACCCCATGGGCCCCTCCCACCGTCACTCAGCTCGACGAGGAGACGCAGTGTCCGCGCATCGCCGGCCAGCGTTCCGCGGGTCGCCCCCAGGGCGACGGCGCGCTCCGAGCGAGCATCCCCGGCGAGCACGCTCCGCGACCTTCCGGCTCCTTCCGGTAGCGCTCGGGCTGGCACTGCTCGGTGTCGGCGGCGTGGTCGGGCCCAGCGTGATCGGCGCCGGCCCGGCCGACGACACCGACCGGCTCTCGCTCGCCGGCCTGCCGACCGACGCGCCCGAGCAGGGCCTGGTCTACAGCGGCCTCAAGCTCGCCGCCGCCGACTCCCTCTGCGCCGGCTCCTATCTGCTCTTCGAGCAGACCTGCACGCACGGCCCGGAGCGTCCCCCGGCCGGCCTTTCGGTACGCCGTGACGTCGCGCCCGTGACCGAGGGTGGCCAGCGGGTGACCGCGGTGCGCCGGGAGAGCGCGGCGGTCCCGGCCGACGCCGAGATCGCCCGGGACGAGGGCGGCAGCGCGCTCACCGCGGATGCGCCGGCCCTGATCCCGGACGCCGCGCCCGGCCAGGCCGACTTCATCCTCGGCCCGGACGACGTGGCCTGCTCCGGCGACGGCCGCAGCGGCAAGCGGGTGCAGCTGCTCTACCTGCACGAGTCGTCCACCGACAGCCGGTACGCGAAGTTCCTCAACTCGTTCCGCACCTGGGCGGCCGGGGTCGACGCGATCTACGACGCGAGCGCCGGCGAGACCGGTGGCTCCCGCCACATCCGGTACGTGACGACGCCCGACTGCCGGGTGGACGTGGCCGAGGTCCAGCTGCCGAACGGCTCGCTCGGCTCGTTCCTCAAGACCATCGAGGCGCTGCGGGGTCTCGGCTACAACCGGACCGACCGCAAGTACCTGATGTTCTCCGACACCAACGTGTACTGCGGCATCTCGACGTACGTGCGGGACGACCGGCCGAGCCGGGTGAACCGCAACAACGGTGGCCCGTCGTACGCCCGGGTCGACTCCGGCTGCTGGAGCTCGGCGGTGGCCGCCCACGAGCTGACCCACTCGCTCGGCGCGATCCTCTCCGGCTCGCCCAACGCCACCGGCGCGGGCAGCTGCACCGACGACCACGACCTGCTCTGCGGCCCGGACCGGTCGGGCAAGCCGATCCGCACCGCGTGCCCGAAGAAGCACGAGATCCGGCTGGACTGCGGGCACGACGACTACTTCAGCACCAACCCGAAGCCGGGCAGCTACCTGGCCAAGCACTGGAACGTCGCGCTCAGCGAGTTCCTGCTGCGCAGCGACGGCGGCGACGACATCCCGGACGCGCCGGGCGCCATCCGGCCCGCGCCGACCGAGCAGGCCCCGGCCCCGCAGGAGCCGAAGCCCGAGCCGGCACCGAACAGGCTGAAGACCCACAGCGCGTACGCCGCCCACCAGTTGAAGTTGTCGCCGTAGAAGACGACCGTGTCGTCACGGCC
>NZ_JBEZZB010000344.1:0-3010 GCF_040638955.1 Actinoplanes sp. NPDC024001 | reverse complement strand
CCCGCAGCAGGCGCGCCCACCACGGCCGGCCGGCGGCCGGCGCGGCCCGCAGCGCCGGAGCGGTGCTGTTGCGCAGACTCACCCAGCCACCGGGCCCCATGGTCACCGCGCCGACGGCGGGAGCGCGGCGAACAGCCACGCCGGCGGCCACGGCCACCGCGATCACCGAGGCCGCGGCCAGCGAGGCGAGCACGATCGCGGTCACGTCCACCGCGGGTACGAACACCGGGTGTTCCGCGCCGGGCGTGTAGACCCCGATCTCCCGCTGGCCGGAGCGCACCGATTGCAGAGTCGTCATCGGAACCCTCCCGTCTCTCTACGCCCGATAGTCCGCTCCCGCGCCGCCCTCCGACCGTGCCGCCGGACCCGACTCCGGCGGGCCGAACGTCCCCTGCCCGGCAGCCCCGCCGCCGTACCCGACGGCCTTGCGCGTCACTGCCTCGGGCCGCGGCCACGAGCCCGAGGCGCAGGTGAGGCCGCGACCCCTGCCGGCGGCCGGCTGGTGGCGGCGCGACACCGACCGGTCGGTCGAGGTGGTGCAGATCAACGGTGGCCCGGGGCTGCTCATCCGGGTCAACGGGCAGGTCGACGGCGTGGTGGCGGTCCGGGTCGAGGGCGGCTTGATCACCGGTGCCTACCACGTACGCAACCCGGAGAAGTTGTCGAGCGGGAGACGGCCGTCAGCCGCTGACGTTACGGGTGCGTGCCCCGGACCAGCGCGACCGGTGCGGGCGAGTGGTGCAGCATCGTCTGCGCGACCCAGCCCAGCAGGCCGGAGTAGGGGTGGCGGCAGCGGGCGCCGACGACGACCAGGGCGGCGTCTCGCGCGGCGTCGAGCAGCACCACGTCGGGGCGTCCCTGGATCACCCGAATCTGGGCGTGCCGGGCCTCGGCGAGCTCGGCCACCGACGGGTCGGGACGGTCGGACTCCCAGGCCTGGATCACCACGAGGTCCGCCTTGCGCCCGGCGGCGGAGTCGACGGCGAACTCGAGGGTGTGCCGGTCGGCGGCCGCGTCGTTGACGCCGGCCACCACCGGGCCAGGTGCGGCCGGCGCTGACCGCATGACCAGGACGGTGCCGGCGGCGCGGGCCGCGACCTGCACCGCGAGCGCCTCGCGGGGCAGGCAGGTGTGGGCGGACAGGTCGCCGTCGCCGATGACGGTCAGGGCGGCGCTGCGGGATCGGCGCAGCAGCACGTCCGCGGGGGAGCCCTCGAGACAGTGCGATTCGGCTCTCACCTCCGGCGCGACGGCCCGGGCCTCGGCGAGCGCCCGCTGGAGCAGGGACGCCGGCGGCTCCTCGGAATCCTCCCAGTTGAACGCGTGCACCAGGTCCAGCCCGCAGCCGCGCGCGGCGGCCTCCCGGGCGCCTGCCTCGACTGCTCGCCGGCTCGCTGCTGAGGCGTTGACACCGACGACGACCGTTCCCGCCGATTCGAGGTTCATGACGGCCCCTTCCCCCACGACGCTCTCTCCAGTGTTCGTCGGATGCCGCCCGATAGCACCGGAAGAGTGAGAAATCGACCCCCTGGAATGTCTCACTACGCCTGGTTACTTTCCGGTAACCACCCGCTCGGGGACTGAAGGGGGCCGGACATGTCCGTACGCATCCGCATCCTTGCCGCGCTGGTCGCGGCATCGGCCGTGAGCGCCGGGGTGGCCGCGCCGCCGGCCTCGGCCGAGCCGTCGCGCGGCGTCACGATCCCCGCGTTCTACACGCCGCCGGCCACGCTGCCGGCGGCCAACGGCGCGCTGGTCCGCACCGAGCCGCTGCCGCTGGCGCTGTCGCTGCCGGGGATCAGCTCACCGCTGCCGGGGCGGGCGACCCGCATCATGTACAGGTCCACCGACTCGAACGGCGGGCCGGTCGCCGTGACCGGCGCCTACATCGAGCCCGCGGCCGCCTGGCGGGGGAGCGGGCCGCGGCCGCTGGTCGTGCTGGCGCCCGGCACGATGGGCCAGGGCGACCAGTGCTCCACCTCCCTCGCCCTGCAGAAAGGCCTGGTCGTCGGCGCGGACGACGGGCAGACCACGATCTCCATCGGGTACGAGGTGCTGGCCATCTACCGGCTGCTGGCGAAGGGCATCGCCGTCGTGCAGACCGATTACGTGGGACTCGGGGCCACCGACCGGCTGCACACCTACGTCAACCGGGTGGACGGCGGGCACGCCGTGCTGGACGCCGCGCGGGCCGCGAAAGCACTGCCGAACACGTCGCTCACCAGCCGCTCCGTGGTCGGCTTCTACGGATACAGCCAGGGTGGCGGCGCGGTCGCGTCGGCGGCCGAGCTGCAGCCCTCCTATGCCCCGGACGTCGCGCTGAAGGCCACCTACGCGGGCGCGCCGCCGGCGAACCTGGTCGACGTCACAGCCGCGGTCGACGGCAGTGAGCTGCTCGGCGCGCTGGGCTGGTCGGTGAACGGGTTCCTGCAGTCCGAGCCGAGCCTGCGGGCGATCGCCGACCGGTATCTCAGCGACACCGGCCGCGCGGTGCTGCGGGATCTGTCGACGATGTGCGTCGGCGACGCGATCTTCGCCTACGCCGGCCGGCGCAGCTCCGGCTGGACGACGACCGGCCAGTCGGTGAACGACATCATCGAGGCCGAGCCGGCCTTCCGCGCGTACCTCGGTGAGCAGTTGATCGGCACCCGCAAGCCGGCCGGTGTGGTGCGGGTGGCGACCGGGGTGAGGGACAACCTGGTGCCGCACGCCCAGGCCCGGACGATGGCCGCCGACTGGTGCCGCCGCGGCGGCAACGTCGTCTACGCCCCGATCCGGCTGCCGGAGGCGGGCAGCGCGCTGCTCAACCACTTCGGGCCGCTGCTCACCGACCAGGGCGCCGCGGTGGACTGGCTCAGCCACCGCCTGGCCGGCCGGCCGGCGCTCTCCACCTGCGCGCTGCTGCCGCTTCAGCCGTAGGGCTCGCGGCGCGGGCCAGCAGTCCACCGGCGCCGATCAGGCTCGCGGCGCCGACGGCGAGCAGCACGCTCAGGTAGCCGCCGGCGCCGGC
>NZ_JBEZZB010000343.1:0-3085 GCF_040638955.1 Actinoplanes sp. NPDC024001 | reverse complement strand
CGAGCCGTCGTACGCGTTCTCGAACTGCTTGAGGACGTCGACCTCGTTGCGGCCCCCGTGGGTCGCGCGAGCGCCGGGCGGCGGCGATCAGCAGCTGGTAACCGCGGGCGCGGACCTCGGCGTCGCCGCTGCGCAGCGCGCCGGACAGCGCCGCCCGCGCCTGCGGCCAGAGCAGATGCGCACTCCAGGTGAGGACCGCTGCCTCGTTGTCCCGGGCCCAGGGCCGGCCGAGCGCCCGGACGGCTTCGCGGGCGCGCAGGGCGTGCGGCAGCACCTCCATGGTGGCCGTGTCCGGGATGGCGGGGCCGGCGTCCTCCTGGACGCGGTCGTAGTAGGCGGCCCGACGGCTCGGCGGCATCGCCTTCAACAGGGCGGCGAAGCCGCTGCTCTGCCGCAACCGGCGGCCGAGTGCGAGCAGATCCTCGTCGGGCAGGGTGATCAGGTGGCGCAGCACCGGCCGGGGAAGCCGCTGCCAGCTCACCCAGGAGGCACGCCCGGGCGCGGTGAGCAGAGCGGCCAGGCGGCGCGGATCGTGGGCGGCCAGCGGACCGTACCGGGCGAGAGCGCCGGGCAGCCGGTCCTCGGGGGCGAACCGTTCCAGCAGCCGCAGCACCGGGGCCGGCGGGCAGCGCAGGACGGCGTGACCCACCCGGTCCCAGAGCCGGCTCCGGAGCGCCGGGCCGGCCGCCTCCAGCACGGCGGTCACGTGGTCGAGCAGCGGCCCGGGGTGGCGCTCGGCCAGGGCGGTGAGGTTGGTGGCGTGGTCCAGCTCGGGCAGCAGCCGCCGGACGGTCCCGGCGCCGCACCCCGGCAGCAGCGCCGCGGCCTCGGTGTCGCCGAACCGCTCCCGGACCCGGGGAAGCAGCGCGTCGGCGACCGCCGGGACCCGCCCGGCCCGCACCGTGCGGTAGATCAGGTGCCGGTCGGCGGCCGGCACGTCGAGATCGGGTTCGGTCAGCCAGCCGGCCCGCAGCGACGCCTGGAGCGCCGGCCCGCGCATCGCCGGGTCCGGGTCGTCGAGCGCGGCCAGCACCTCGCCGGGGGCGCCGGCCACCAGCGCGGCGTGCAGGGCGAGAAACCTCTCATACGGCCCGCGGCCGCGCAGGTCGGCGCAGACCCGGGCCCGGTCGGGAGAGCTTCGCGCCCAGCGCGCCACCTCGGCCAGCCGCTGTCCGAAGGGCAGTGCGTCCAGGTCCCCCGCCGAGCTGATCACACGCCCATCCTGCCCGGCCGCGCAACCCGTTTTGAGCGTGTCGGTGACCACCGGCACATTTCGATACGAGGACGTTCCGTTTTCATCGAGCCGGGCCTAGTGTTCTCGACGAATACGGAACCGTTTCGTTTCGAAATCGGGGGCAACATCATGGACAACCCGCAAACCGGGCATCCCCGGCGTTGGGCCATCCTCGGCGTGCTGGTGATCAGCCTGCTCGTGGTCGTGCTCGACAACACCGTGCTCAACGTCGCGCTGAGCACGATCTCCGACCCGGAACGCGGTCTCGGCGCCACCCAGAGCGAGCTGGAGTGGGCGATCAACTCGTACACCCTGGTCTTCGCCGGGCTGCTGTTCACCGCCGGCATCCTCGCCGACCGGCTGGGCCGCCGGCTCAGCCTGATCGCCGGCCTGGTGATCTTCGGGGTCGCGTCGCTGATCTCGGCCTACGCCGGCTCGCCGGACCAGCTGATCGCCGCCCGCGCGGTGATGGGCCTGGGCGCCGCGGCCGTCATGCCGGCCACCCTGTCGATCATCGCCAACGTGTTCGATCCCCGCGAGCGGGCCCGCGCCATCGGCGTCTGGGCCGGCGCGGTCGGCCTGGCCGTGGCGATCGGCCCGGTCATCGGCGGCCTGCTGCTGGAGAACTTCTGGTGGGGCTCGGTCTTCCTGATCAACGTGCCGATCGTGATCGCCGGCGTCATCCTGGTCGCGGTGCTGGTGCCGGAGTCCCGTGACCCGAAGCCGAACCGGATCGACGTGCTCGGCGTGGTGCTCTCGATCATCGGCCTCACCCTGCTCACCTACGGCGTGATCAAGGGCGGCGAGGACGGCTTCACCGAGACCGCGGCCTGGGCCACGATCACCGCCGGCGTGCTGGTGCTGGCCGCCTTCGTGCTCTACCAGAGCCGGATCGACTTCCCGTCGCTGGACGTCCGGCTCTTCAAGAACCGGCAGTTCTCCGCCTCGGTCGGCATCGTCGGCCTGGTCTTCTTCGCGGCCATGGGCGCGATGTTCTTCGGCGCGTTCTACCTGCAGCTGGTCCGCGGCTACGGCCCGCTCGCGTCCGGCGCGCTGTTCGTCCCGTTTGCGATCGGTCAGATGATCTTCGCGCCGCTCAGCGCCACCATGGTCAAGCGGTTCGGCCCGAAGGCGGTCAGCACCGCCGGACTGCTGCTGGTCGCGGCGGCGCTCTCCACGTGGCTGCTGATCGGTGGCGAGACGCCGATCTGGGTGGTCGCCGTGGCGTTCTTCGTGCAGGGCGTCGGCATGGCCAACGTGATGCCGCCGGCCACCGAGGCGATCATGGCCGCGCTGCCCCGGGAGAAGGCGGGCGTCGGTTCGGCGGTCAGCAACACGATCCGGCAGCTGGGCGGGGCGCTCGGCGTGGCGGTGCTGGGCGCGGTGGTGTCCTCGGCGTACCGGGGGCATCTCGGCGACGCCGCCGCGGGCCTGCCCCAGGCCGCCGAGGAGGCCGCTCGCGAGTCGGTCGCCGGCGCGTACGCGGTGGCCGCCCAGGCCGGCCCGGCCGGCGCCGACCTGATCAGCCAGGCGAACGCGGCGTTCATCACCGCGATGCACTACGCCGCCGTCGGCACGCTGGTGTTCGCGCTGCTCGGCGCGCTGGTCGCGGCGATCTGGCTGCCCGGCCGCCGGCCCGGCGGGGCTGCCCCGGCGGCCGCCGCCGAGCCGCAGGACGTGGAACTGGTCGGCGCGTAAACCGGTCGGTAACAATGTCAGCCATGACCACGGCAAGCGCAGTACCGGGGGGGGGGGGGGCGGCCGGAGGCAGCGGCGGGGCCCCCCCCCCGCCAGCCCCCACCGCCGCGCCACCACACGAAGCGTCGGAGCCGGGGGCGCCGCGCCGAAGCG
>NZ_JBEZZB010000342.1:0-3142 GCF_040638955.1 Actinoplanes sp. NPDC024001 | reverse complement strand
GTCGTCCGGTCCGTCGCCGTCGGGATCGGGGTCGTCCTCGGCGCGCGGCCCGGAGTCCTGCCCAGCCGTGCCTTCCTGTTCGGCGCGTTCCTGTTCGGCGCGTTCCTGCTCGGCCTGGCGTTCGGCCTCGGCGAGGGCCTCCTCGAGCTTCTCCTCGTCGGTGCCGGGCGGGTCCAGCGGGTCGGTGCGGCGCCGGTGCGGCAGAGCGAGCCGCGCCGCGTCCCGGACGTCGTCCGCGGTCACCCGGGTGCGGCCGTGCCAGGCCGCCAGGGCCACCGCGCAGCGGGCCACCACGATGTCGGCGCGCATCCCGTCCACGCCGTAGGCGAGGCAGACCCGGGCGATCCGGTCCAGCTCGGCGTCGGGCAGCTCGACCGACGGCAGCAGCGCGCGGGCGGCCGCGATCCGCGACGCGTAGTCCCGCTCGGCCGGCGCGAAGCGGGCCGCGAAACCGGCCGGGTCCGCCTCGTAGGCCAGCCGCCGGCGCACCACCTCGGCGCGCTGCACCGCGTCCCGGGGCGCCGCCACGGTGACCACCAGGCCGAACCGGTCGACCAGCTGCGGGCGGGGCTCGCCCTCCTCCGGGTTCATGGTGCCGACCAGCAGGAACCGGGCCGCGTGCTTGACCGAGACCCCGTCGCGCTCGACGTGCGCGCGGCCCATCGCGGCCGCGTCCAGCAACAGGTCGACCAGGTGGTCGGGAAGCAGGTTGACCTCGTCGACGTAGAGCACCCCGCGGTGAGCGGCGGCGAGCAGACCCGGCTCGTAGGCCTTCACCCCGTCACCGAGCGCGCGCTGCAGGTCGAGCGTGCCCACCACCCGGTCCTCGGTGGCGCCGACCGGCAGCTCCACCAGGGTCGCCGGCCGGACCACCGGGTCGCCGGCCGGGTGCGGGCCGTCCGGGCAGTCCGGGTCGGGCGCGGCCGGGTCGCAGGCGAACCGGCAGCCGGCGACCACGACGACCGGCGGCAGCAGCCCGGCCAGGGCGCGGACCACGGTGCTCTTCGCGGTGCCCTTCTCACCGCGGACCAGCACGCCGCCGACGGCCGGTGACACGGAGGTGAGCAACAGCGCCAGGCGCAGGTCGTCCAGGCCGACCACGGCCGAGAACGGGTACGGGCTCGTCACGGGAATCCCTTCCGGCGGGTGTCCACGCCCGCGCGTCGGTCGTCACGAGCGGCCGGAGTCTCCTGACTCCCGGATCGACGTTTCCCGCTCGCCTTCCGGCCCGGTCGGGTCGTGGCGTCTGGGTAGCGGGTCGCTCCCCGGTCACAGTGGCGGGACCGTCCCGGATTCGCACCGGGTTCCTCCGCTACCGCTCGCCGGTCACTCTTTCCTACCGCCCGCACACCCGTCAACGCGGGGTGCACCACAGCGCGCGATCTTCCAGGGCGCGGCGTGTGTTCACCCGCTGGTCTCAGGAGTGGACGGCCTTCTCGGTGGCGGGGAGCGGCTCGGGGGCGAGCTTGTCGAGTTCGGCGACCACGTCGAGGACGGCGAGCGCGGAGCGCTCGACCAGCGGGCGCAGCCGGCGGTAGAGGGCGGCGTCGTCCGGGTCGGGGCGGGTGTGCCGGCCGGTCGGGACCAGCGCGGCCGCCTCGTCCAGATCGGGCAGTTCGCCGAGGGCGTGCCGGGCCAGCAGGCAGGCGCCGAGAGCGGTGCCCTCCGGGGTGTCGGCCACCGAGACCGGCAGGTCCAGCGCGCCGGCCAGGATGCTGATCCACAGCTCGGAGGCGGCCGCGCCGCCGGTCGCCCGGATCTCGGTGACCGGGCAGCCCTCCGCGTCGAACGAGTCGCGGACCAGCGCCAGCTGCTGGCAGACCCCCTCCACGGCAGCCCGGACCAGGTGCGGGCGGCTGTGCTCCCGGCGCAGCCCGAGATAGGCGCCGCGCAGCCCCGAACGCCACCACGGGGCCCGCTCCCCCAGCAGGTAGGGCAGGCAGAGCAGGCCCTCGCTGCCGGCCCGCACCCCCGCGGCCTCCTCCAGCAGGGCAGCGTCACGCTCGTCGGCGTCCTCGCCCTCGGCGCCGGGCCGTTCGAAACCGGCGGCGAAGCTCTGCCCCGCCCAGCGGACCACCGAGCCGGCGTTGTTCACCGCGCCGCCGATCACCCAGCGGTCCTCGGTGAGCGCGTAGCAGAACAGTCGCCCGGCCTCGTCGGTGGTGGGGCGGCCGACGACCGTACGCAAAGCGCCGCTGGTGCCGAGCGAGACTGCCGCGACCCCGGCCGGGGTGGCGCCGACGCCGAGGTTGGCGAGTGGCCCGTCAGCCGCCCCGATGATCAGCGGGGTGTCCGGGGCGAGGCCCGCGGCGGCCGCCACGTCGGCGCGCAGCCGCAGCCGGTGGGTGGTGGGCACCACCTCGGCGAGCTGGGCCGGGCGAATCCCGGCGAGCTCCAGGGCCTCGGCGTCCCACTGCCGGGAGTGGATGTCGTAGAGGCCGGTGCCCGAGGCTATCGACAGGTCGACGAGGAAGGGCTCGTCGGTCAGCGCCGCCACGATCAGCTCCTTGACACCGCCCCACCGGGCCGTGCCGCGCAGCGTCTCCGGGTCGTTCTCGCTCCACCAGGCCAGCTTCGTCAGCGGCGACATCGGATGCACCGGCGTGCCGGTACGCGCCTGCAGCTTCGCGTGGCGGCCCGATGCGACGATCCGCTCGCACTGCTCGGCGGAACGCCCGTCGGCCCAGGTCACCACGGCGCCGGCCGGCTTGCCGGCGGCGTCCATCGGGACCAGCGCGTGCAGGAACGAGCTGAGGCTCACCGCGATCACCCGGTCGCCGTTGCGGGCGCACTCGGCGGCGACGTCGGTGAGCGCCTTGACCGCCGCGTCGGTGAGCTGGGTGGGGTCGAGCTCGGCGCGGCCCGGGCCGGGCACCGACAGCGGATAGTGGACGCTGGTCAGGGCACGCAGCTCGCCGGTGGGCCCGGCGGCCACCCCCTTGGTGGCGGTGGTCCCGGTGTCGATCCCGATCACGACGTCCATTGCGTGTCCTCCTGGTGCGCGGCTGCCTCTTCCCTACCCCGTGAGCATCTTCGCGTACCGATCGATCGGCCCTGCCGGGTGGATTCGCAGCGCGAATCCATGTCGCGCAGCACCGACCACAGGCCGGCGCCGTCCGGGGCGGAGAACCAGATCTTGCCG
>NZ_JBEZZB010000341.1:0-3192 GCF_040638955.1 Actinoplanes sp. NPDC024001 | reverse complement strand
GCGCGCGCCACCGCTGCGGCGCCGCCGCGAGGCGTTCGCTCTGGGCGCGGCCGGAGCGGCGATCGCCCTGTTCGCGGCCGTGTTCATCACGACGCTGGCGGTTGCCGGCGGGCAGGGCGACCACACCACCGCCGCCACTCTGCACACCTGGATGGCGTGGACCGGGGTCATCGCCGTACCGGTGTCGTTCCTGCTCGGCCTGCTGCGGGAGCGGCTGGCGTTCGCCTCGGTCGGTGACCTGGTCCGCCGGCTGGAGTCGGTCGGGCCGGACGCGGTCGAGCCGGCCCTGGCGCGGGCCCTGCAGGATCCCACCGTCCGGGTCGTGTTCCTCACCGAGGGCGGGCCGGTGGATGTGGGCGGGCGCCCGGTCGAACCGCCGGACGACGGGAGCGCCGGACGCCTGCCGCTGGGCGACCCGCCGTACGCGATGCTCCTGCACGATCCCGCGCTCGCCGAGAACCGCGAGCTGCTCGACGCCGCGGTCGCGGCCGCCGGCCTCGCCCTGGACAACGCACGCCTGTACGCCGAGGTTCGCGCCCGCCTCAACGACGTGATGGCCTCCCGGCAGCGCATCGCCCGCGCCGCCGACGCGGAACGGCAGCGCCTCGAGCGGGATCTGCACGACGGCGCCCAGCAACGCCTGCTGGGCATCGGGTACATGCTCGGCGCCCTGCGCGCACGACTGGTCCAGCCGGCGGACCGGCAAGTGGTCGGCGACCTGGAGACCGAACTACGCGGCGCGATCGGCGAGCTGCGCGAGTTCGCACACGGCATCCGGCCGGCGGTGCTCACCGACCAGGGTCTGGAGCCGGCCGTGGCGTCCCTGGCCCGCCACGCCGGCGTCTGCGTCGACCTCTACGTCCGGGTGGCGGGCCGGCTCGACCCGGTCGTCGAGGCCACCGCGTACTACGTGGTCAGCGAAGCGCTGACCAACGTCGCCCGGCATACGGGTGACGCCCGCGCGTCGGTGTCGGTCATCCGCGAGCCGGACCGGCTGCTGATCGAGGTCGCCGACGACGGGCCCGGCGGCGCGTCGATGGCCGCCGGCACCGGCTTGCGGGCGATCGCCGACAGTGTCGGCGCAGTCGGCGGCGAGGTACGGATCGAATCGCCGATCGGCGGCGGTACCCGGATGGTGGCCGATCTGCCGTGCGGATGACCCTGGCCGGCGGGGTCTGTCGGCAAGACGCCGCAAGCCTGCCCTGTTCCGGACGCTGGTGGGACCATCGCCGGGTGCGGACGGTGCGGCGTCCACAGGCCTCGGGCCTGCGGCTGGCGGCGGCGTGCGCCGGCATCGCCGGCCTCACCGCCTTCAACCTCGGGTTCGGTCTGCTCTACGACACGCGGCCGCGAGGCTTCCTGCTGTCCGACGTGGGGCTCGCGGTCTGCTTCGCGGTGCCCGGAGCGGTGGCCTGGCGGCTGCGGCCGCGCAGCCGCACCGGCCTCTGGATGCTGTTGCTCGGCCTGGTGATCCTGGTGGAGACGCCGTACGGGCTGGTCCTGCCCGAGGACACACCGGGCTACAACATGATCATGGTGATCGGCGAGCCGGTCTACTGGCTCCAGTTCGCCATCGCCGGTCAGCTGCTGCTCAGCTATCCCACCGGCCGGCTCACCGGACGCGTGGAACGCCTGCTCGTCCTGACCGCGTACGGGCTCGCGGCCGTCGCCTGCGCGACGCTGCTGGTGGTCCGCGCGAACGGGTCGGGCCACGCCGCCTTCGACCGGGTCAGCAACGTCTTCATGGTGCTCTGGATCGGCCTCGCCGTCGCTGCGGCCACCGTGCTGGTGCGGCGCCTGACGCGTGCCCGGCCCCGGCAGCGACGGCAGTATCGGTTCGCCGTCGCCACCGCCGCGGCGGCGCTCGTCGCGTTCGTGATCGGCTTCGCGGCTCTGGTCCAGCTCGGCAGCGTCGGCAACGAGCAGGCCAAGGCGTTCGTCTTCGCCGTCATGGCCTGGACCATCGTGGCCGCCCTGCCGCTCACCTTCTTCGTCGGCCTGCTGCGTGAGCGGCTCGCCTTCGCCGCGGTCGGCGGCACCATGAGCGAGCTGACCAGGGTCAGTGCCACCCGGGTCGAGGCGGTGCTGGGCGAGGTGCTGCGCGACCCCGGCCTGCGGGTCGGCTTCCCCAGCGCCGGAGGGCTGCGCGACGTGCGGGGACGACCGTTCGAGGCGCCCGGTGACGGCAGCCTGGCGATCACCCCGGTCGGCGACCCGCCGGTGGCCGTCCTGGGGCACGATCCGGCGCTGGCCGACGATCCCGAGCTGCTCTCCGCCGCTGCCGGCGCCGCCCGGCTGGCCCTCGACAACGCCCGGCTCTACGCCCTGCTGCGCTCCCAGCTGGACGAGGTCTCCCAGTCGCGTCGACGGCTCGCCGAGGCTGCCGACGGCGAACGCCGCCGGTTGGAACGCGAACTGCGCGACGGCGCGCGGCAGACGCTGGAGACCATCGAGGACCGGCTCGCGGCGCTGCGTGGCCGGCTCGAGGATCCGGACGACGGTGCCCTGGTTGCCGAGCTGACCGAGGAGCTGCGGCGCGCGATCGGCGACCTGCGGGACATCGCCCGTGGCTTGCGCCCGGCGGTGCTGACCGAGCACGGCCTGCCCGCCGCGCTGGCCGCCCTGGGACGCCGTGCGCGGATCCCGGTCGTCCTGGACGTGCGGCTGACCGGTCGGTACGACCCGGTGGTCGAGGCGACCGCGTACTACGTGGTCAGCGAGGCGCTGCAGAACGTGGTGAAGCACACCACCGGCTGCGGTGCGACGGTGCGGGCGCGGCAGGCCGCCGGGCACGTCGTCGTAGAGGTGGCGGACAGCGGGCCGGGCGGCGCCGACGACCGGCGCGGCGGCGGTCTGCAGGGCCTGCGGGACCGGGTCCACGCCGTCGGCGGCCGGTTCACCGTCGAGTCCACACCCGAGGGGACCCGCGTCCGCGCCGAGCTGCCGGGCCGTGCCGCAATCACGGATATCCATGAACCGGTGGGCGCCTATCCGTGACGACGCGGCGCCTCGTCGCGCCGCACCATCGGCAGGGGCCGTCGTCGGACGGCGGCGATGGGCGAGGGGGCGCAGATGGCCGGGTCGGTTACTCAGCGGGCGACGAGCGTGCTGCTCACCGCGGTCCTGTGCGGGCCGGTGTACGTGGGTGAACCAGCCGTGGCGGCGCCGCCGCCGCGGGCACCGGCGCCGGGC
>NZ_JBEZZB010000340.1:0-3206 GCF_040638955.1 Actinoplanes sp. NPDC024001 | reverse complement strand
CGGGCAGCGGCAGCGGCGCCGTGGCGTCGATGATGGTGGCCGTCGCGCCGGGCCAGGCGGCGCGGACCGCTGCGGCGACCGGGCGGGCCGGCACGGTTCCCGGCAGCCACACACCGATGGTCAACTGCCGGCCGGCCCACCGGTATTCGAAGCCGACGTGCGGGATCGTCCGGAACCGGCCGGGCCGCCGGGCGGCGATCAGCTCGGCCAGATTGGCCCACCAGACGGCCGCGCCGGCCGCGTCGACCTGCGGCGGCGGGGTGATCAGGATCTGCTTGGCGTGGCGGGTGAGCCGCTGGTGCCGGCCGCGGCGCAGCAGAGCGTCCGCGGTGACGGCGGCCAGCACGAGCACGGCAGGCAGCAGCGCCAGCCACGGCCGGGCCGTCACCGCAGCGACCGCGTCGCCGAGCAGGTCGAGCAGCCGCACCTCCGGCGGTGGCGGCAGCGGCGCCTTGGGCCAGGTGGGTTCCGGTTGCGGAGTCGGACTCATCGTCGCCTTCTCTCAGTCGTCGAGGTCGCTCAGGCCGGCGCACAACTGGTGCTCGCGGTCGGAGGCGACCGTGCGGAACGCGACCCGGTGCGCGCCGGCCAGCAGCAGCGCCTCACCGCGGCCGGCGGCCAGCAGCATCCGCGCTTCACCGGCGGTCAACGCGAACGTGTCCGCGATCAGGTCGATCGCCTGCGGTGCCTGGCGCATCAGGATCTGGGTGGCGGCGTTGGCGATGACCGCCTGACCCAGCTCGCTGCCCAGCAGATCGGCGGCGTCCTGGATCACCACGGCCACCCCGGCCCGGCGTTTGCGGGCGGCCTTGGCCAGCCGGTACAGGAAACGGGCGCCCTCACCGTCGCGCAGCAACGTCCACGCCTCGTCGACCACCACGAGGCGGCGGGGCCCGTGCGCGGCGGTGACATCGACGTCACGCCAGACGGCGTCCAGGGCGAGCAGCATCCCGGCCGGGCGCAGTTCGTCGGCGAGGTGCCGGGTGGACCAGACCACCAGGTGCCCGTGCGGCCGGAACGTGGTCGGCCCGTCGAACAGCTCCCGGAACGAGCCTTCGACCCACGGCGACAGCCGGGCCGCCAGATCGTGCGCGCCCGGCTGCCCGGCAGCGGCCAGCACCTGCGCCAGGTCGCGCAGCAGCGGCGCCGGCCGGCCCCAGGTGGCCGGGTCGTTGCTGATGCCGGCCGCCGCGTACGCCGCGGTGATCGCCCGGTCCAGCGCGGCGCGTTGCTGCGCCGGCGGCACCGCACCGAGCAGCACCGCGACCAACGTGTGCACGAACAGGGCGCGGCGGGTCAGCGCGTCCGGGCGCCGGTCACCGGCCGGAATGTCGAACGGATTGAGCCGGATGCCGGGGGCACCCAACTGGATGGCGGTGCCGCCGACCGCCTCGCACAACCGCAGGTACTCATCCTCCGGGTCGATGATCGCGACCTGCACCCCGTCGTACAACGACCGCAGAGTCTCCAGCTTGACCAGGTACGACTTGCCGGCGCCGGAGCGGGCCAGGACCACACTGTTGTGGTTGTCGCAGGCCCACCGGTTCCACCAGACGACACCGTTGCTGGCGGTGTTCAGCCCGTACAGCACCCCACCGGCCGGCACCCCGTCACCGGGCAGCGGCGCCGGCAGATCCGCCGACGCCAGCGGGAACGCGGCGGCCAGCGCGTCGGTGTCGAAGACCCGCCGCATCCGCAGGCTGTCCACACCCAACGGCAGGGTGGAGGTCCAGCCCTGCAACTGCCGCCAGGTGGCCGGTTGGGTGTCCAACATGACCGAGGCGGCCGCCGCCCGCACCTCAGCGACCGCGTCGACGAGCTCCTGCTCGGTCGGGGCGTGCACGCACAGGTAGTGCCCGACCCGAAACAGCCGGGACGCGCCGCGGGCAACCCGGTCGGCCAGGTCGGCGGCGTCCTCCGCGGCGGCTTCGATCATCGGGTCGGGCAGCCGGCCGTGGTCGGCGTCGAGACGCCGGCTGGCCTCCAGGCGGGCCCGCTGCCGGCGCAGCCGCACGGTCGCGGTCGCCGCCGCCACCGGCTCGATGTGCTGCACCACATCCAGTCGGCCCGGCCAGGACAGCAGCACGTCCAGCCAGGCCAGGCCGACCTCCGGCGGGAAGCCGGTGACGGCCAGGGTGGCGGTGAAACCGTCGCCGGCGCGCAGCCGGTGCGGGCCGGTCTCGACAGCAGCCGGGCCGATGGCCGCGGCAAGCGCCGCATCGCCGCTCGGGGTGGCTTTCACTGCGGGGCCTCCAGGTGGTTGCGGTGGGCGGTGACGGCGCGATGCGGCGGGGTACGCGGCCACGACGCGTCACCCGGCTGGTAGGGGTCGACGGCGCTGGTCAGCACCGCGGTGGCGGCCGGCCCGTCCAGCACCCGGGTCTGCGCCCCAAGGGTGGCGAGGGCGGCGGCGGTGTGCTCGGCACGGCGCATCGCCTCGGCCGCCGCGCCGTGCTGACCGGCAGCGGTGCAGGCGACGGTGACGGTGCGCCACAGCGGATCGCGGTCGGCGGCCACGTCGAGCAGGAACTCGGCGTAGTCGAGAGCCGCCTGCGCCAGCGCCGGGTGCGCCAGCGTCTCGGCGGCGTCGGCGACGCGCTGCGCGTGCACGCTCAGATCCACCCGCCGGGCCGACACCACCACCTGCACCGGGCCGGTCAGAGCGTTCAGCCAGCGCGCATAGGCGCCGACCAGGGCGGCCTGCTCCGCACCCGTACGCAATCCGACGTTGACCGTGCCCGCGGCCACCAGCACCGTCGCCGCCTGGCCGACATCGATGACCCCGTTGTCGGTGATCGCCCGCGCCGGCAGGCGCAACACCGCCAGCGGCGGGTCGGGCCTCGCCGGCGTGGCCGGCACCGCCCGCCGCGGCGAGCGGCGGTAACGCAGCGCGGCGACCAGCCACGCATCCAGCGGCAGCCCGTCGCGGCGCCCCACGGCGAGGGCCACCGCGACCGCGGCGAACGGGATGAGCAACACCAGCCGAACCGGCACCGGCAGCACACCATCCGCCGCCGTGAAGATCAGGTAGCCGATCGCCGCGGCGCCGGCCAGCACCGCCACCTGCCGGGCGGTCAACCCCCACAGGATCCGGTCCGGCGCCTCGATGTCGGCCGGCACCCGCGCACCAACGTGCAGGTCAGCGTCCACGGCAGGCCCCGCTCACCCGCGGCGCCGCGGCCGCTGCCACGGCCCGGTCACCGGCG
>NZ_JBEZZB010000339.1:0-3221 GCF_040638955.1 Actinoplanes sp. NPDC024001 | reverse complement strand
TGGTTGTTCGTTTGCTGTGAATCACACAGTGGACGCAAGCGCAATGTATAAGGTGGTTAAGCCCTCGGCCTATTAGTACCGGTCAACTCAACACGTTACCGTGCTTACATTTCCGGCCTATCAACCCAATAGTCTCTTGGGAGCCTTACCCACTCAAGGTGGTGGGATACCTCATCTCGAAGCGAGCTTCCCGCTTAGATGCTTTCAGCGGTTATCCCTTCCGAACGTAGCCAACCAGCCGTGCCCTTGGCAGAACAACTGGCACACCAGAGGTTCGTCCGTCCCGGTCCTCTCGTACTAGGGACAGCCCTTCTCAAGTATCCAACGCGCACGGCGGATAGGGACCGAACTGTCTCACGACGTTCTAAACCCAGCTCGCGTACCGCTTTAATGGGCGAACAGCCCAACCCTTGGGACCTGCTACAGCCCCAGGATGCGACGAGCCGACATCGAGGTGCCAAACCATCCCGTCGATATGGACTCTTGGGGAAGATCAGCCTGTTATCCCCGGGGTACCTTTTATCCGTTGAGCGACACCGCTTCCACACGCAAGTGCCGGATCACTAGTCCCGACTTTCGTCCCTGCTCGACCCGTCAGTCTCACAGTCAAGCTCCCTTGTGCACTTACACTCAACACCTGATTGCCAACCAGGCTGAGGGAACCTTTGGGCGCCTCCGTTACCCTTTAGGAGGCAACCGCCCCAGTTAAACTACCCACCAGACACTGTCCCTCGACCCGATCAGGGCCGCAAGTTAGATACCCAAACCCAACAGAGTGGTATTTCAACAGCGCCTCCACCCGAACTGGCGTCCGAGCTTCACCGGCTCCCACCTATCCTACACAATTAAATTCAGATACCAATGTCAAGCTATAGTAAAGGTCCCGGGGTCTTTCCGTCCTGCCGCGCGTAACGAGCATCTTTACTCGTACTGCAATTTCGCCGGGCCTGTGGTTGAGACAGTGGGGAAGTCGTTACGCCATTCGTGCAGGTCGGAACTTACCCGACAAGGAATTTCGCTACCTTAGGATGGTTATAGTTACCACCGCCGTTTACTGGCGCTTAAGTTCTCCGCTTCGCCCCGAAGAGCTAACAGGTCCCCTTAACGTTCCAGCACCGGGCAGGCGTCAGTCCATATACATCGTCTTACGACTTGGCATGGACCTGTGTTTTTAGTAAACAGTCGCTTCCCCCTGCTCTCTGCGGCCATACCACGCTCCACCCGCAAAGGGGCTTCACGCGTCCGGCCCCCCTTCTCCCTAAGTTACGGGGGCAATTTGCCGAGTTCCTTAACCACAGTTCACCCGTCGCCTTAGTATTCTCTACCTGACCACCTGTGTCGGTTTAGGGTACGGGCCGCTCGAAACATCGCTAGAGGCTTTTCTCGGCAGCATAGGATCAATGACTTCACCAGAACGGCTCGGCATCACGTCTCAGACACATGCCATGCGGATTTGCCTACATGACGTCCTACACGCTTACCCCGGCACAACCACCGGCCGGGATCATCTACCTTCCTGCGTCACCCCATCGCTAAACTACTACCACCCAAGGTCCCGGTCTCCCTCATCGCCGGCCGAAGCCATTGACTCGTTCAAGCGGTTAGTACAGATGGGTTCGTCTTGGGCGCTTCTTTGCGGGTACGGGAATATCAACCCGTTGTCCATCGACTACGCCTCTCGGCCTCGCCTTAGGTCCCGACTCACCCAGGGCGGATTAGCCTGGCCCTGGAACCCTTGGTCATCCGGCGGAAGGGGTTCTCACCCTTCATTCGCTACTCATGCCTGCATTCTCACTCGTATGGCGTCCACGGCTGGATCACTCCGCCGCTTCCCCCGCCATACGACGCTCCCCTACCCATCCACACACCTGCACGGAGCTCCGAAGAACTCCGCGGGGTTAATGTGTGAATGCCACAGCTTCGGCGGTGTGCTTGAGCCCCGCTACATTGTCGGCGCGGAACCACTTGACCAGTGAGCTATTACGCACTCTTTAAAGGGTGGCTGCTTCTAAGCCAACCTCCTGGTTGTCCATGCGATCCCACATCCTTTTCCACTTAGCACACGCTTAGGGGCCTTAGCTGGCGATCTGGGCTGTTTCCCTCTCGACTACGAAGCTTATCCCCCGCAGTCTCACTGCCGCGCTCTCACTTACCGGCATTCGGAGTTTGGCTGATTTCAGTAAGCTTGTGGGCCCCCTAGACCATCCAGTGCTCTACCTCCGGCAAGAAACACGCGACGCTGCACCTAAATGCATTTCGGGGAGAACCAGCTATCACGGAGTTTGATTGGCCTTTCACCCCTAACCACAGGTCATCCCCCAACTTTTCAACGTTGGTGGGTTCGGTCCTCCACGCAGTCTTACCCACGCTTCAACCTGCCCATGGCTAGATCACCCCGCTTCGGGTCTAGAACATGCGACTAAAAGGCGCCCTATTAAGACTCGCTTTCGCTACGGCTACCCCACACGGGTTAACCTCGCCACATGCCACTAACTCGCAGGCTCATTCTTCAAAAGGCACGCCATCACCCCTAAAGGCTCTGACGGATTGTAGGCGAACGGTTTCAGGTACTATTTCACTCCCCTCCCGGGGTACTTTTCACCATTCCCTCACGGTACTTGTCCGCTATCGGTCACCAGGAAGTATTCAGCCTTACCAGGTGGTCCTGGCAGATTCACAGCAGATTCTAGGAGTCCGCTGCTACTCGGGAACACTGCAAAGAGGCTTGGAATTTTCGTCTACCGGGCTCTCACCGTCTACGGCTGGCTTTCCCACACCATTCGACTAACAACAAGCTTTGTAACTCTTCAAACGCGTGTCAGCACGTTCAAGCAGGTCCCACAACCCCGAAAACGCAACCCCTGACAGGTATCACACGCCATCGGTTTAGGCTACATCCGCTTTCGCTCGCCACTACTCACGGAATCACGGTTGTTTTCTCTTCCTACGGGTACTGAGATGTTTCACTTCCCCGCGTTCCCCTCACATGCCCTATGAATTCAGGCATGGATGACACGACATGACTCGTGCCAGGTTTCCCCATTCGGACACCCTGGGATCACAGCTAGGTTGACAGCTCCCCCAGGCCTATCGCGGCCTCCCACGTCCTTCATCGGCTCCTGGTGCCAAGGCATCCACCGTTCGCCCTTGACAACTTAACCACAGAAAACAAGATGCTCGCGTCCACTGTGCAATTCTCAACCAACGACCAACCCACAACC
>NZ_JBEZZB010000338.1:0-3282 GCF_040638955.1 Actinoplanes sp. NPDC024001 | reverse complement strand
CGGCGAGGCCGTGCGCGAAGACGGTCACCGGCTCACCGATGCCGGTGACGAGCTGCTCCACCTGTACGCGCAGCATCACCCACTGCGCCGGCTACCGGGCCGCCGCCGTCGCCGAAGCCACGTCGCTGGCCTCGATCGGCATCGACGCCGAGCCGGACGAGCCGCTGCCGGACGGCGTGGGCGAGCTGGTCACGCTGGCCGAGGAGCGCACCCTGCTGGCCCGGCTCGCAGCCGCCGACCCGGGCGTCAGCTGGGACCGGTTGCTGTTCAGCGCCAAGGAGTCGATCTTCAAGGCGTGGTATCCGCTGACCCGCCGGGAGCTGGACTTCACCGAGGCGCGGTTGGACATCGACCCGCCGGCCGGCACGTTCACCGCCGGCATCCTCATCGACGGGACCCGGATCGACGGCGGCCCGCCGCTCACCGAGCTGCGCGGCCGCTGGCTCGCCGCGGACGACGTGCTGTGCACCGCGGTCGTCGTGTGCAACTGAGCAGCTGGTCTCGGTTGGACGCGCCGAAATCGCTCTACCCTCGGCTCGACCAGGTGTGCCCCCGTATCGTCCCGAGAGGATCTCGATGTCCGCAGCACAATACCCGCAGATACTCGATGCCTTGACCGAGTACGTCGCCACCCGGTTGCTCGGCCCGGAGAACGCCGCCGATCTGACCAGCACCACACCGCTGCTCGAACTCGGTGTGCTCAACTCGATCGAGACGGCCCGGCTGGTCGCCTACATCCGGGCGACGTTCGGAGTCCGGCTGTCCCCCGCGACCATGACCGCGACGAACTTCCGTGACCTGGAAACGATCGCCGGGCTCGTGGCCGGGACCCCGGTCGCGGCCGGCGCGCACGACTGAGCGGCGCGGCCGATGACCCAGCACCCGCACCCGATGCTGCTGTCCACTCTGGTCCGGGACGCGGCGCGCCGCACCCCGGACGCCCCCGCGGTACGCGACGGGGACACCACCGTCACCTACGCGCAACTGGACACCCTGGCCGACGGATACGCGCACGCGCTGGCCGGGCACGGTGTCGGCCCGGGCGACCGGGTGGTCCTCTGGACCGCGAAGAGCATCGGCACCGTCGCCGTGATGCAGGCCGTGCTGCGGCTCGGGGCCGTCTACGTCCCGGTGACGCCGTCCAACCCCGGCGCCCGGGTGCAGCGCATCGCCGACGGCTGCGCCGCGAAACTGGTGATCGCCGACGAGCCGCTGCCCGGCGACCCGCGCAGCGTGCGCCTGGCCGCACTGCCCCTGCCGGCGGACCCGCCGCCACCGGACGTCGCATCGGCGGCGCCCGGCGACTGCGCGTTCATCCTCTACACCTCCGGCTCCACCGGCGAGCCGAAGGGCGTCAGCATCAGTCACCGCAACGCGCTGGCCTTCGTCTGCTGGGCCGCGGACGAGACCGCCCTGAGCCCCGCCGACCGCCTCGCCAACCACGCGCCCTTCAACTTCGACCTGTCGGTGTTCGACCTGTACGGCGCGTTCCACGCGGGCGCCTGCGTCGACCTGTTACCGGCCACGCTCGCGTTCGCCCCGGAGGCGCTCACCCGGTTCCTGGTCGAGCGCGACATCACGGTGTGGTACTCGGTGCCCTCGGCCCTGCAGCTGATGGCCACCGACGGCGGGCTGCTCGAGCGCGATCCGCCCCCGGCGCTACGGGTGTGCGTCTTCGCCGGTGAGCCGTTCCCGATCGCCGACGTGCGGCGCCTGCGCGCCGCCTGGCCCGGGGTCCGGCTGTTCAACTGGTACGGGCCGACCGAGACGAACGTGTGCACCTCCTACGAGGTGACCGACCGGGACCTCACCCGGACCCGGCCGCTGCCGATCGGGACCGCCAGCAGCGGTGACCGGGTCTGGCTGGACCCGCCCGGCCAGGACACCGGCGAGATCGTGGTGGACGGCCCGACGGTCATGCTCGGCTACTGGGGTCAGCAACCGCACCGCGGGCCGTACCGCACCGGCGACCTCGGCCGGCTCGGACCGGACGGCGACCTGGAATACGTCGGCCGGCTCGACCACATGGTCAAGGTGCGGGGCAACCGGGTCGAGCCGAGCGAGATCGAGGCCGTGCTGACCGCCCATCCCGCGGTGGGCGCGGTCGCCGTCGTCGTGCTCGGCACCGGGCTCGACAGCCGGATCCACGCCGCGATCGTCCCCGCCGGCGAGACCGGGCCCACCCTGCTCGGGATCAAGGCGCACTGCGCGAAACACCTGCCCACCTACATGGTGGTCGACAAGATCCGGCTGGTCACGGCGCTGCCCCGCACCCCCAACGGCAAAGTCGACCGTACGGCGGTCGCCGCCCTGTGCGAGACCTCCCCGGCTCCCGTGCCGACGTTCAGCTGAAGTCCGCTACCCCCGCTTCGGCGGGGGTGGCCGCCCAGCCCGCCGCGGCGAGCCCGGAGACCACGGGATCAGCCGCGGCGGGCGGCACCATCAGCCGCACCACCAGCCCACCGTCCGGCGCGAGAGTCACGGCTGCCTGGTCCGCGGTGACGCCGTACGGCGCGGCCGCCCGCAGCAGCCGCCCCAGACCGCCCGGGTCCCGGGCCAGTGCCACTCGCAGCGCTACACGGTCGTCGGACGGCCGGCTGCGGACCACGCCGTCGGCGCCGCGCGCCAGCAGGTCGGTGACCGTCCGCAGAGCCTGGGGGTGGCCATCCACCCCCGGCCCGGCCAGCACCTCGACCGCGTCCAGCAGCCGGGTCAGGTCAGCACGGACGTCGCGGAGCACACTCGCGACCGCCGTCGCGTTCGACCGGACGATGTCGGTCCACAGCGCCGAGTCGCCGGCCGCGATCCGGGTGACGTCGCGGGCGCCCTGGCCCACCATCGTCGCGGTGCCGGCCGGCCCGTCGCCCAGCCGGGCCGCGGTGAGGCTGGCCATCAGGTGCGGGACGTGCGAGGTCAGCGCCACCATCGCGTCGTGTGCGCGGCTGTCCAGCCGCACCGGCACGGCGCCGCAGAGATCGACCAGCGCGGTGGCGCTCGCCAGCGCCGCGTCGCCGGTGCGCTCGGTCGGGCTGAGCACCCAGGTCTTGCCGGTGAACAGCTCGGCGGTGGCCGCCAGCGGGCCGGACCGCTCCCGGCCGGCCATCGGGTGCCCGCCGACGTACGACGCCGGGTCCGGTGCCAGCCGCAGGACGTGCCGCTCCGGCTCGCCCTTCACCCCGGCCACGTCGGTGTAGGCGTACGCCGAACGACGCTGCTGGGCGTCGCGCAGCACCGGGCCGACCTGGGCCGGCGGCACCGCGACCAGCGCGAGATCGACCGGCG
>NZ_JBEZZB010000337.1:0-3367 GCF_040638955.1 Actinoplanes sp. NPDC024001 | reverse complement strand
CCACAACGCATCCGGGCAGTACTTCTCTACATCACCCACGCCCGTACAACGAATGATGTTGCGCTACAACAACCCCAAATGAGATGCCGTCTAAGGACGGCCCATCAGTGGCAGACCCGGACACCGCGCGGGAGTTCACCGCGCTGTACGCCGACAACCACCGGCGCGTGTACGCCTATGCCGTCGCCCGCGCCGGCCGATCACTGGCCGACGAAGTCGTGGCCGAGACGTTCCTCGTCGCCTGGCGGCGCTTCGCGCAGATGCCGCGGGCAGCACCCCTGCCGTGGCTGCTCGGCGTCGCTCGCAACGTGATCCGCGAGCGATACCGCGACGCGGAACGGCAACGCGCGGTCGCCGCCGAGATGCTGGCGTGGGCGGCCGACACGCCCGATGTCGCCGACGGCGTCGCCGAACGGGCCGCGGTCCTGACCGCCCTCGCCGGGCTGTCGGAGAACGACCGGGAGGTACTGACCCTGACCGCCTGGGACGGGCTCTCGCCCCGCGCGGCGGCCCGGGTCGTGAACTGTTCCGTCCCGGCGTTCCTGGTGCGCCTGCACCGGGCGCGCAACCGCCTCGCCCGTGCCGTTGCGGCCGCCGGGGAACCGGCCGCCTGCTCCGGCACCGGCGAGCGGGCCGTCACCGGGCCGGCCATCACCGCCAAGCCGACCACTACCAAGCCGACCAAAACGAAGCCGACCACCACCGAGCCGACCACCGCCGAGCCGACCACCACCGAGCCGGCCGTCACCGACACGGTCGTCACCAAGGAGCCGAGCCGATGAAGAACCACACCGACGTCATGAAGGCCCTCGCCGGCGCACGGCCGGCGCAGCTGGACCCGCCCGGGACGGCGCCGTTGCCCTTCGCCCTGACCGGCGTGCCCGCTCCCGCGCGCCGGGACCGGCGGTTCCGGGCCGCCGGGCTGATCCCGGCCGGGGCGCTCGCCGTCGCGGCCGTCGCCGCGGTCGCGGTCAGCGTGACCGGAACGGGCGGCGCGCCGCCCGCGCCCGGTGGGACCGGACCGGCGACCGGGGCGGCCCGCCCGCCGAGCGCGTCGCAGCTGCTGCTCGCGGCCGCCGAACGCAGCAGCCAGGACGTTCCCGGCACCGGCCGGTATCTGGTCGTCCGGACGGAGAACGGGTCGGTGCTCACCGTCGGCAGCGGCGCCTCGACATACCGGATGACGGCCCGGACGTCGTTCGAGACCTGGTTGTCCCGTTCGGGGAAGGAACCCGGCCGGGTGATCTCCCAGCCCCTCGGCCTGACTCCGCTCACCCCCTCCGACGCCGCCGCCTGGCGCGCCGCGGGATCGCCCGCGACGGTGCTGGTCGGCAAGCCGCTGCCGAACGGCGAGCTCGGCCCGGGTTCGCCGGTCAGCGTCGCCGCCGGGCCGCGGCGCAGCGACACGAACCGGGACGCGCAGACCTACGCCGTCGGCGCCGACGGCATCTCGGTGCGCGATCTGAAGAAGCTCCCGGCGGAACCGGCGGCTCTGCGGGCCGCGTTGCTCAGGCACTTCGACGGCGGCGGGGGCGACGTGCCCACCGATCGGGAGCAGTGGCTGCTCACCGTCACGTCCGGCCTGCTCACCGAGATCCCGGTCAGCGGTCCGGTTCGGGCCGCGGCCTTCCGCCTGATCGCCACCCTGCCCGGCGTGCGGTCGCTGGGCGTCGTGGCCGACCAGCACGGGCGCGCGGGACAGGGCTTCGCGTTCACCTCGGCCAGTGCCTTCACCGGCGCGATCGAGCGCCGCTTCGTGATCGACCCGGCGAGCGGGCGCGTGCTCGGCGAGGAGTCACGGGTCCTGCGCCCGGCCGGGACGACGGCCCGGCTCGAACCCGGGAGCCTCCTCGCCTACCAGGTCGTGCTGGAACAGCGGATCACCGGCGGGACGCCGCCCGAGTAGAGGCGGATCAGACCGGCCGGGACAGCTTCGTGGTTATCCGGTCGATCTCCGCCAGGGCGTAGGCGGCCAGGCTCTGCTGGGCGGCGCGGGCCTGCGGATCGGTCTCGTCGAGGTCGCCCAGCACCACGATGTTCTCGTCGTTCAGGGTGGCGGCCGGGGCGGTGTAGTTGAAGCTGCCGGCGATGACCAGCTCGCGGTCGATCACCATCAGCTTGTGGTGGACCTTGCGGACGCCGTTGCCGGGGGTGTTCTCGTGGAGCTGGGCGCCGGCGGCCTTGAGGCGTTCGGTCGCTGACCACTCCTGGGAGCCCTGACCACGGTCGAGGACACCGCGGATCGGGATGCCGGCACGCAGCAGCCAGGTCATCGTGTCGTCGATGCCGGAGGACTGGGCGAAGGTGAACATCGCGAAGTCGACCCGTTCGCGGGCCTTCAGCATCTGCTTCATGATCTCCATCTCCGGGCCCTGGTCGGGGGCGAAGACGGGCTTGACGCGGATGCGGCCGAGCTGGAATTCGGTGGGGCGGGGCGCCACGCGTTCCTGCATCGCGCCGAACGTGCCGGTGCGCATGCGCTGGAACTCGGCCAGGTAGACGGCGGCGGCGGTCCGGCCGTGCAGCACGACGAGATGGTTCAGGTTGTTGCCGGGCTGGGTGGGATGGTCCGGCGGGTTGATGCCGGTGTCGGTCATGGTGAAGTTCGTCGAGCCGGTGAGCACCGCCGCGGTGGGCAGGCCGGCGTCGCGGACGATGAACTTCTGGTGGAAGATCTTCGGGTTCAGGTCGGTGACCAGGTCCACGCCGGCCCGCAGGAGCGCCGCGTGGATCAGGCGGTTCGGCTCGTTCTCGCCGGCGCTGCTCCACGGGTCGGCCAGCGGCGGTTCCTCGGTGAGGTAGTCACCCTCCAGGATGATCTGCACCCGGACCTTGCGGGCCTTGGCCGCCAGCACCGCCTCGGCGATCGGCCGGGAATCGAGCTCCTGCACGGCGATCAGCAGCGTGGTGGTGGCCGCCGCGATGAAGTCACGGATCACCAGGTCCAGGTCGTCGGGGCCGTCGAGCACGGCCGGCCCGGCATAGAACTCGACACTGCCCAGGTCAACACCCATGCCTCAGTGTGGCTCCCGCGGACGGCGCGGGCGTGTCGGCTTACCGACGTACGTCACAGGATGCCGTTGTCGCGTGCCAGCGCAACCGCCTCGCTGCGCCGAGCCGCGCCCAGCTTGCGATAGATGGCGCGCATGTGCGCCTTGACCGTGTTGACCGAGACGCCCAGCTCGGTGGCGATCTCCGCGGCCGTGAGCATGGTCGTCAGGAAACGCAGCACCTCGGTCTCGCGCTCGCTGAGGCCGCCGCCGGCGGCGCCCGGGTGCGGCGCCGCACCGCGCACGATCTCGTCGGCCACCAGGGCGCTGCCGGGGTCGAGCAGCCGCAGCCGGCCGAGCAGTTCGTCGAGATCGCA
>NZ_JBEZZB010000336.1:0-3433 GCF_040638955.1 Actinoplanes sp. NPDC024001 | reverse complement strand
GCCGCTGCTGCTGGGAGCCTGCGGCACCGACACCAGCAAGGACGCCGCAGCGCCCGCGAGCGCGGTCGCGCAGACCCAGAACGTCAAGAACGTCTAGTTGTCCAGCCAGCTCAGCGACCGGCACCGGACCCGGGCGCTGCTGGCCCGCGCCGACCTGAGCACGGTGGGCCCGGTCGACCGGGCCCGGCTGCTGCTGGTCTCGGACAACGCCGCCTTCGAGCCGGACGAGCCGCAGCGCCGCATCCACGAGATGACCACGACCGCGGTCGCCGCGGCCGAAGCCGGCTCGCGGGTGGCCGCCGAGAACCTGCTGTGGCGTGCTGCGGCCCGCTGCTTCTTCCAGGACGCCGACGCCACCACCCGCGCCGATGTCGCGGCCGCGCTGGACCGGTGGGACGCCGACCCGGACAACCCGGTGGTGCTGTCGGTGCGGGCGTACGCCGAGCCGTACCGTCACGGCGCCGATGTGGTCGCCCGGCTCGCCGCCTCCACCGCGGACCGGCAGGACGGCCGGATGATGCACTTCCTCGGCACCGCCGCGATGGTGCTCGGCGACTTCACCGGCAGCGCCCGCTACCTGCCGCAGGCCGCGACGATCTGGCGGGCGCAGGGCCGGCTGGGCCTGCTCGCCCGGTCGCTGGCCGGCGCCTGGCCCCGGTTCTACCTGGGCCAGCTGGACCGGGCCCGGGCCGACGCGGCCGAGGGCCTGGCGCTCGCGCTGGAGACCGACGAGGCCCTCGCCGAGCTGGGCCTGCGCGCCACCAGCGGGCTGGTCGCGGTCAACCGCGGCGAGACCGAGCTGGCGCAGCGGATGGTCCGGGAGCTGCGCGCCAGCCCGCTGTTCGCCGGCATGCGCTTCGCCACCGTGATGACCCAGCAGGTCGACGGTCTGCTGGCGCTGCTCGGCGGACGCCCGGCCGAGGCGTACGAGCTGCTCGCGCGAGTGTTCGACCCGGCCGACCCGCACTATCACCTGTCCAGCCGCTGGCTGGTCGCCCCGGACCTAGCCGACGCCGCGGTGGCCGCCGGCGCCGTCGAGCAGGCCCGCGAGCTCGTCACCGAACTGCCCGACCTGGCCCGCCGGCTGCCCTCCGAGATGATGGTCATGGCGAAGGTGTACGCCGACGCCGTCCTCGCCGGCGACGACGAGGCCGAACACTGCTACGCCACCGCGCTCGCCGCTCTCCCGCCGCAGCTACAGCTGGTCCGGGCGAGGCTGCACCTGCACCACGGCCGGTGGCTGCGCCGCCAGCGCCGTAACCTGCACGCCCGGGTGCCGCTGCGCACCGCCCGCAACGAGTTCGACCGGCTCGGCGCCCGCCCGTGGGCCGAACTGGCCCGCGAGCAGCTGCGCGCCACCGGCGAGTCCAGCGACCAGCACCTGCCCAGCCCGAGCGAGATCCTGTCGGCCGAGGAACTGCAGATCGTCGAGCTGGCCGCGCAGGGCTTCAGCAACCGCGAGATCGGCGAGCGGCTGTTCATGTCGCACCGCACGGTCGGCTCCCACCTGTACCGCATCTTCCCCCGCATCGGCGTGACCAGCCGCCGCCAGCTGGCCGCCGCCCTCGCCGGCAGCCAGCCGTAAGCGCGGGCGAATTCAGCCGCTGGTCGCTCAAGTCGCCCGAACGGCCGGGTGGCGCGTCCCGTGAAGGCGACGGCGTTGTCCCCGCTGAGCCGATGACCACTCTGGGTAGCTGCTCACAAACTTTCAGTAGTCGTGAGCTGATCCCCCTCAACGAGTGGAGAGACATGTCCCAGGCCTCCTACCGGCGCGCCGTCCGCTACGGTCTGCCCACCGCGATGGCTGCCGCCATCGCGCTCAGCGGGGCGGCTCCCGCCGCCGCGGCGGGCCCCACCACCAAGGTCACCGGCCTGGAGAAGGCGTGCACGGTCGTCGGGACGCACGGCAACGACCGGCTGATCGGTACGCACGGCTACGACGTGATCTGTGGCCTCGGCGGCGATGACGTGATCGAGGCCGGCGACGGCGACGACGTGATCGACGGCGGCGACGGCAACGACACGATCGTCGGGGACAGCGGCAACGACACCGTCGGTGCCGGAGCGGGCAACGACAGCGTGACCGGAGGCGCCGGCGACGACGTGCTCAACGGCAGCGACGGCGACGACCGGCTCGACGGCGGGGTGGGCGCCGACAACGTCGAGGGCGGCACCGGCGTCAACACCTGCCCGGCCGACACCGCGGACGTCTCCGCGCCGAACAGCTGCTCCGATGTGGCGGCTCCGGTGGTGGATCTGGGTTCGGTTCGGTATGTCGGCGAGACGGTGCTGGACAACAGCGCCGCCCGCACCGTGCGGCTGCAGGTTCGCCTGACCGACGACCGCGCCGGCATCAGGAGCGGGCTGGTCTATGCCGGCGCCGGCGGGACGTCGGTGCAGTTGCAATCCCCGCGCCTGATCTCCGGCACCATCAACGACG
This sequence comes from Actinoplanes sp. NPDC024001, assembly GCF_040638955.1. Taxonomy (NCBI): domain Bacteria; kingdom Bacillati; phylum Actinomycetota; class Actinomycetes; order Micromonosporales; family Micromonosporaceae; genus Actinoplanes; species Actinoplanes sp. NPDC024001. Next base: position 993 of record NZ_JBEZZB010000336.1, on the reverse strand, counting down.
GCGTATGGGAGTTCACCGGCACCGTCCCCGCCTACGCACCCGCCGGCACCTGGAACATCAGCCAGATCTTCGTCAGCGACCGGGTCGGCCGCAACGTCAACCTCATGCAACTGCCCACCACGATGCCCACCTTCACCGTCAACGGCGCAGCCGACCTCACGGCACCCGTCGTGGACCTGCCCTCCGCCCGATACGTCGGCGAAACCGTGCTCGACAACAGCGCCGCCCGCACCGTACGCCTGCAGGTGCGCCTGACCGACGACCGCGCCGGCATCAACAGCGGCCTCGTCTACGCCAGCGCCGGCGGCACCTCGGTCCAGCTGCAATCCCCCCGCCTGATCTCCGGCACCATCAACGACGGCGTATGGGAATTCACCGGCACCGTCCCCGCCTACGCACCCGCCGGCACCTGGAAGATCACCCAGATCTTCGTCAGCGACCGGGTCGGCCGCAACGTCAACCTCATGCAACTGCCCACCACGATGCCGACCTTCGAGGTGCGCTGCCCCGCCTGACCCCACCGCAGTCGACCGTCAGTCGTCGCGCAGTCGTCGTACTGATGCCTGCAACCGGTTCCGGAAGCAGCCTGGTAGGCAGGCGACACGAGGAGGGCCGGTTCATGGCGGCGGGGGTACGGTTCGGGATTCTGGGGCCGATCCGTTTGCTGCGCGGCGACGCGGAGCTCAATGCCGGCGCGCCCCAGCAGCGGCAGGTGCTGGGGCTGCTGCTGGCCCGCGCCGGTGGGGTGGTGAGCCAGAGCGAGCTCGTCGACGCGATCTGGGGCACCGACCCGCCGGCCAGCGCCGCCAACGTGCTGCACCGTTCGGTCGGCGCGCTGCGCCGGCTGATGGAGCCCGGCCTGCCGACCCGCGCCTCCGGTTCGCTGCTGGCCCGGGTCGGCGCCGGCTACCTGCTGCGGGTCGACGCGGGCAGCCTCGACCTGCTGGCGTTCCGGGAGCTGGCCGCCGAGGCGCGCCGGCGGCAGAGGCCGGC
>NZ_JBEZZB010000335.1:0-3453 GCF_040638955.1 Actinoplanes sp. NPDC024001 | reverse complement strand
CCTGGAACCAGGCGTGATCGAAGTCGTCGCGGCGCACCATGGTGACCACCGGATCGCCCGGCGACCGGCGGGTGAACTGCCGCCGGCCGTCGTGGACGGGCCTCCAACTCGGAACCGTCCATGAACATGCCCGCATCCTCGCGCCCGGGTACGACAATTTCCGGCGCCCCCACCGCGGGAATTCCGTTTCCCCCGCCCGGCACCCCCTGCCACCATCCCGGCATGGTCACAGCGCGCGGCGTCCGGATCGGCTGGACGGACCTCCCCACCGGGGTCCGGCAGCGGATCGAGGAGATCATCGGTGGCGGTCCGGTCATCAGCGCGCGCTCCCAGCCCGGCGGTTTCTCCCCGGGCACCGCCGACCGGGTGCGCACCGCGACCGGCCGGCGCGCCTTCGTGAAAGCGGTGTCGCCGGCCCTCAACGCCGACTCGGCGAGCATGGCCCGCCAGGAGCTGCGGATCACCGCCGCGCTGCCGTCCTCCGCACCGGTGCCCCGCCTGCTCGGTGGGTTCGACGACGGGACCTGGGTGGCGCTGGTCCTGCAGGACATCGACGGGGCCCACCCTCGTACCCCGTGGGTGCCGGCCGAGATCAAGCAGGCCGCGACCGCGCTGACGGACCTGGCCGGCCTGCTCACGCCGGCGCCGGTGCCCGGCCTGCCGCGCGCGATCGACCGCCTGGCCGGCTCGTTCGCCGCCTGGGAGCGCCTGGCGGCGAAGCCGCCGGCCGACCTCGATCCCTGGGCACGGCGGCATCTCGACCTGCTGCACGCCGCGGCCGAGCGCGGCATCGCCGCGCTGGCCGGCGGCGACACCCTCGCGCACACCGACATCCGGGCCGACAACATTCTGGTACGCCCGGACGGCTCGATGATCATCGTGGACTGGCCCTGGGGTTCCCTCGCCCCCGCCTGGCTGGACGCGGCGCTGCTGGCCGTCGACGTGATCGTGCACGGCGGCGATCCCGGCCCGCTGTTGACCGGCATCGATCCCGACGTGGTGACCGGCGTCCTGGCCGGCTGCGCCGCCTATTTCCAGCAGCGCTCACGGGAGCCGCCCCCACCGGGGCTGCCCACCGTCCGTGCCTTCCAGCGGTTCCAGGGTGACGCCCTGCTGCCGTGGCTGCGCGCCGCCCTGACCGGGTGACGGCGCGAAACGAACCTGAACCGCACCCACCGCCGGCCCGTAACAGTTACCGGGTTGACCGGCAGATGGGACCTCAAGTACACCGCACCGGGCCCCGTTCGCCGGGGGACTAGGCTTGACGCCCTGTGAACTGGGCTTCGGCGTGGCGGCCCGGGCGGCCAACCGAAACATGGAACGGAAGATGATGATCGACCAGGCCAAGGTGCGAGTCCTGCTTCTGGAGAGCATCCACCCCGACGCGGTTTCCCGCCTCGAGGAGGACGGTTTCCACGTCGAGTCCGTGCGCAACGCCCTCGACGAGGCCGAGCTGATCGAGCGCATCTCCGGAGTGCACCTGCTCGGGATCCGCTCCAAGACGCAGGTGACGGCGAAGGTGCTGGCGGCCGCCGACCGCCTGGTGGGCATCGGCGCGTTCTGCATCGGCACCGACCAGATCGACCTGGCCGCCGCCTCCGCCGGTGGGGTGGCCGTCTTCAACGCGCCGTTCTCCAACACCCGCTCGGTGGTCGAGCTGGCCATCGCCGAGATCATCGCGCTGACCCGGCGGCTGACCGAGAAGAACACGCTGATGCACAGCGGGGTCTGGGACAAGTCGGCCGACGGCGCGCACGAGATCCGCGGCCGCCGCCTCGGCATCGTGGGTTACGGCAACATCGGCACCCAGCTGTCGGTGCTCGCGGAGAACCTGGGCATGTCGGTCTCCTTCTACGACACCGCCGACAAGCTGGCCCTGAGCAACGCGCACCGCTGCGCCAGCCTGGACGAGCTGCTGGAGAGCAGCGACATCGTCACCCTGCACGTGGACGGGCGCCCCGGCAACGCCGGCTTCTTCGGCGCCGAGCAGTTCACCAAGATGCGGCCGGGCAGCCTGTTCCTCAACCTGTCGCGCGGCATCGTCGTCGACCACCTGGCCCTGCGTGACGCGCTGCAGAGCGGGCACCTGGCCGGCGCCGCGGTGGACGTCTTCCCGAAGGAGCCGAAAGGCCGCGGCGACGAGTTCCTCTCCGAGCTGCGCGGCCTGCCGAACGTCATCCTCACCCCGCACATCGGCGGGTCGACCGAGGAGGCCCAGTCGGACATCGGCGGGTTCGTGGCGAACAAGCTGGCCAAGTTCGTCACCGAGGGCAACACCACGCTCAGCGTCAACCTGCCCGGCGTGACCCTGCCCGAGCTGCCCGGCATGCACCGCATCGTGCACATGCACAAGAACACCCCGGGCGTGCTGGCCCAGGTCAACCGGATCCTCGCGGAGAACGGCGTGAACGTCGAGGGCCAGATGCTCAGCACCCGCGGGGAGTACGGCTACCTGATCACCGACATCGCCCGCGGTTACAGCGACGAGGTGCTCGACCAGCTCCGCGCCATGGAGCAGACCGTCCGCCTGCGCGTGCTGTCGTAAGACGGTTCCGGCCGGTGCGGTGCCCGGGGGCGCCGCACCGGTCAGTTCTTCTGCTCCACGGTCAGCTGCGTGATCGCGGAGACCGCCTCGACGTCGTAACGGTTGGCCTTCTGCCAGTCCTTCGGTGTCAGCGTGGCGCCCGGCGGCAGATCACGCAGGGTCCGCGACCCGGCCGTGACCGTGCCCGCTCCGCCGCCGACCTTGACCCGGATCGGGTTGTCCGCCGGCGCGCGCAGCACCAGTTCCTCCACCCCGCCGGTGATCTTCATGGGGACCGTCCCGGACGCCTCGGCCAGGGTCATCTCGGCCCGCCGGGTGCCGCCGACCATCTCGATCCGGGTGATCCGGCCGTTGCTGAGGTCGACGATCCGCTCCTCGGCGTACCCGGAGAAGCGCAGCGTCCAGCGCACCTTGGCGGCCAGCACCACCTCGACCTCGCCGCCGGTGCCGGCCTCGTCGCGGGCCAGGTCCAGGGTCAGCCGGTCGTCGCTGAGCTCCGCGTTGGGCCGGATACCCGCGCCGTCCGGGGCGCTGATCCGGTACAGGTCGGTGCCCAGGTCGGCGACGCTGAGCCGGACCCGGTCGGTCGCGGCGAGCAGTTCGAAGGTCGCCACGGTCCGCCCGTCCAGGGACGCGCTGACAGCCTGCTTGTCGTCGTTCTTGCCGAGCTGGAGCATCTCGCCGATCTGGTTGTCCGGCCCGGTGTAGTAGACGACGCCGGTGAGCGCGATCGCGGCTATCGCGACGGCGCCGAGCAGCGCCATGCCGACGGTGACCAGCCGGGACTGCCGGCGGCGGACCGGCGGCGCGGCAGGGGTGTCGCTCCAGACCGCCGGCTCGCTGCGGCCGGTGCTCTCGTCGAGCCAGGAGGCCGGCCAGGGAGCAGCGGCGGGAGAAGCCGCGGGGCC
>NZ_JBEZZB010000334.1:0-3521 GCF_040638955.1 Actinoplanes sp. NPDC024001 | reverse complement strand
CGCTCGTGGGGGTGACCGTGGGCGTGAAGGCCGCGGTCCACGGCAGCGGTGGCGCGCGCATGAACCGGCGCAGGAGCAGGCCGCCCGCGACGGCGGCGAGCGCCGTCCAGGCCACCGTCACCGCGACGGTGACCGGTGCCGCCGCCCCGGTGCCGTGGACCGCGGCCTTCACGCCCACGGTCACCCCCACGAGCGCGTAGCAGCCGATGATCAGGGCCGCCTCGGGGGAACCGCGAACCAGCCGCCCGGACGGGTAGCTGAGCAGCAGATGGCCCGCGAGGGCGAACTGGAGCCAGTACATCGGTGCGCCGATCACGCCGATCGCGGTGGCTGCCGGCGTGTCCGGCGCGAGCTCGTAACCGTAGGGGTTGGCCAGCAGCATGACCGTCCCGAGCAGCAGCATCAGCAAGCCTGTCCGGCTGCGTGGGCGCAGCCGCCAGGCAACGACGCCCGCCAGGACGAAACAGGCGCCCAGCGCCACGTCGGACACGAGCATGGGCCACGGCCGCTGATCGCGAGTGACGCCGAGCCAGATATCGACCGCGATCAGCGCCCCGCACGGCACGGCGACCGCGACGATGTTGCGCGCCGACGGCGCGAACTGCCCGCTCCCGGTCACCCGGTCATCGTGACACCGGCATCGACCGCCGCGACATACCCGGTCCAGGAATCACGAATTACCGTGAGTGCGGTCAGGGGAATCCACGACGGACGGGATTGCCAGCATGCGAGTGATCATCGTCGACGACTCGATCATCGCGCGTGAAGGCCTGCGCCGCCTGATCGAGGCGGAAGGTCACCAGGTGGTCGAGATGGTGAGCCGGCCCGACCACGTGGAGCGGGCCGTCGTGACGGGGCGGCCGGACGCCGTGATCCTGGACATCCGCATGCCACCGACGTACACCGACGAGGGGATCCGGGTGTCGGTCGCGCTGCGCGCCCTCGTACCCGATCTCAAGATCCTGGTGCTGTCCCAGTACGCGATGCCCGAGTATGCCACCCGGCTGCTGGAGGGCGGCGCGTCCGGCATCGGATACCTGCTCAAGGACCGCATCCTCGAGCCGCTGCAGCTCAGCCAGGCGCTCGACCGGCTGCTGGCCGGCGGCACGGTGGTCGACCCGGACGTGGTCGGCGAGCTGATCGCCTCCCGGCACAGCCGCGACGTGCTGAGCGAGCTGAGCCCTCGCGAGCACGAGGTGCTGCGGCTGATGGCCGAGGGCCTGTCGGACCGGGGGATAGCGGAGACCATGTTCATCTCGCTGAACACGGTCGGCACCCACGTTCAGCACATCTTCCGCAAGCTCGGCCTGGAGGGCAGCGCGGCGAGCAACCGCCGGGTCCTCGCGGTGCTGGCGTTCCTGCAGCGGCAGTGAGCCGCGTGATCAGGGCCGGCGTCCAGGTTGGTGCTGCCCGGAGGGCACCGTCATCGGTCTCCGGTTGACGCCCGGCCGCCGCTGAAGTCGCCCCTCGTACATGTCGGCCACCATGGCGGCGCCGGTATCGGCGCTGCCCTGACGCCTCGCTAATCACCTGGAGCGCCGACCACCAGCACCGATATCCTCTCCGCCGGTTTGCTGGGCGTCGGCAATGAGGACCGCGGAACTTGGCCAGTTCCTGCCCCTGTCCGCCGCTCCGTCGTCGGCGACGATGGTGTTCAAGTGACCGATTCCTCGCGAGAGGAGGCAACGGTTACGAAGGGTGGCAGCAGTGCCATCCGCGGGCCGGGCCGCGTACCGAAGGACGTCGCCGGAGCGCGGCGTCCACGGCGCTACCGCAGCGGTTCACCGTAACGCCGGTCGCGCTGCCGGCACCTGCCGTAACTCGTCGCCGAGGTTCGGCGAATCGTCGTGATTGTCGTTCCCGTGACTGACTCGCGCATCGTGAAAGGGGTCGGTGTGACCGTGCCCGCGAACCTCGCCTCGTCCCTCCGGCCGGCCGACACACCGGATACCGCCGCGCCGACCGCCGTCGCGGTCGACCTCGGTAGCAGCACCGTTGGCGTGTGGGCGGCACACCGAGGCACCGTCGACGCACCGTGCGGTGACGCTTTCACCGCGTCCCGCTCCCTGGTACGTCGTGGCCGCATCATCGACCCTGCCGGCTGCGTGGCACTGCTGTCACAACTGGTCCGCCGCTTCAGCCAACCGATCCCGGACGGCGGCGTCGTGGTCGCTTGTCGGCCGGCCCTGGCAGGCGACCAGGACCAGGCCGCGATGCGCGGCGTCCTGGAGGAGGTCTTCGCGCCCACCCGCCTGGTGTTCATCGACACCGTCCGCGCCGCCGCGATCGGCTCAGGAGCCGGGGCCGGCAGCCTGCTGGTCGCCGATTTCGGCGCCCAACTGACTGAAGTCGCGCTGCTCAGCCATGGACGGGTCATCACCGCACGCCGAGCCGACATCGGCACCCGCGACCTCACCCTCGGCGCGACCGTCGACGTGATCTGCGGCATCGTCGCCCAGTACATCGACGAACTACGCGACACCACGACGGCGGCCGAACTCCGCCCAGCACTCACGCGCGGTGTGCTGCTCGTCGGCGGCGGCGCCGCCCTTCCCGACCTTCGTACGACCTTGTCGGCCGTGCTGCGGCTGCCCGTGCACCGCGCCGCATCCCCGCGTAACGCTGCGCTCAACGGTGCTGGCCTGGCCGCCATGTCCCTGCTGCGCCGCCCCGCTCCGATGCGGCACCGAGCCGAGCCCGCTGGAGGACCCTCATGACCATCACCCAGCACTCGGACGATACAGCGACGGTCGCCGGAGAGCCGCGGGAACTGCCGGGCGCCATGCCCGAAGAGCGGTTCGCCCTGCAGACGAACCGGCTCACCGAACTGACCGTGCACAGCCTGCTCCCCGGACATGGCACCGGAGGTGACATCGTGCGCTCCACCATCGAACCGGTTCATCATGTCGACGGCCGGCACGTCATGCGCCTTGTCGGCGACGTCGACCTCGCCGTCGCCGACGAACTCCGCCAGACCTTGACGACCGCCCTGACCGACACGGAACTCAACGAACTGACCGTGGACCTCTCGACGGTGACCTTCCTCGACTGCGCCGGCATCTCCGCACTCCTGCACGGAAGCCGCGTCGCCGCCGCGAACGCTAAACGCTACGACGTGGCCCACGCCCGGGACAACGTTCGCCGTGTCTTCGAACTCACCGGCGTACTGGGGCACTTGACGTGCGCACCGCCGAACACCGTGTGCCGATCAGTCGCATCCGCCGGCCTTCGAGGGGCCAACAGATGACGCAACGGGCGATTCCGGACTGGCGTGGATACAGGTGCGGAAGATCCGCGCCCTTTCCCGCCTCCTCGGTCGCGGCCATGACGACGTCGTCGGGAAACAGCGAAGTTCAGGCTCGTGACCAATTCCGTGAACTCGGCTGAGAAAGCGAAGGTGCGACGATGGGCCGAACAGACGTGCCCCGCCCGGTGATCAGCGATGGCCTGCCGAGCCAGCTTCCCGACATCGACCCCGAGGAAACCAACGAGTGGGTCGAGTCGCTCAACGGAGTCATCGA
>NZ_JBEZZB010000333.1:0-3597 GCF_040638955.1 Actinoplanes sp. NPDC024001 | reverse complement strand
ATCTTCGGGTGCGGACTGAGTCATACCGGTTTCCTTTCTGACTGCAGGGGATACCTTTCGTATCGGTCGCGCCAAGGGAGCACCTATTTCGGCGTATCCATGATTGCGACGGAATGGGAATGCACCCGACTCCGGTTACCATTTTCTAGAGCCCCGTATCGATGTCGCGTGGGATCGTAACGCATCTATGCGTGATCAGGATAGGGTGGAAGATCATTACGGCTCGGTACGCGCAACGGCTGGGCCGGTAATGTCCGGTTCGGCGATCTCCGTTTCGGTGTTCAGGTGCGGCGATATTGCCATCTGAGCTGCGGTGACAGCATTCCCTCGGAACTCGATCAATATGCCTCGATAAACACGTCCACAGAGGAGGAAAAATGGCACTCTCGGTCTAAGGATCTATGCCTGGCGTACGGAGAAAACGTTCCCAGGGTGGCTGAGGGCTGGTGGGGCGAGGTGGACAGTCCGGGTCGAGTTCGGCCAGGCCGAGCACGTTCGGCTGCGTCCGCGCGGACGACGTGGGTAAACTCCGGCGTCCGGCACCGCCTGCCAGGCCGGCCGCCGAGCAGGTTCTCGGCGGGGTTGTCCAGGTGTCGGCGTTCTCGACAGCCTGCGAGAGCGCAACTAGCTTGGACATGCGCACGCCGTACCTCTCCGATTCGGAACTGACCGTCAGAAGCCAGAACCGCAGCCCGGGTACGGCGTGCTGCTGTGGATCAACAGGCCCGGCCGCAACTCACAAGATCAGCAGCAGGAGGAGCCATATGACAGACCAGGCTCGTTTCGGCGACGCACTGGCTGAGCCTAGGTTCCTTGTGGTGTTCGGCGCCCGGTCGCTGGGAGTCGTGGCTGACGCGCTCCGTACCGTCGCGGTCTCGGTTCTGGTATTCGAAGCAAGTAACTCGCCGCTGCTGGCCGCCGTGACGTACGGCATCGCCTATCTACCGCAGGTAATCGGCGGAGTCTTCCTCGGTTCCCTGGCCGACCGCCTTCCGCCGCGGGCGCTCATTTCCGCGGGCTTCGCGCTGCTGTGTGCGATCGAGCTGATCATTGCCGTCGCCAAGCCATCGATCCTGGTAAGCCTGCTGCTCGTGGCGGCCGTGGCCGTCTCTGCACCGATCTTCGCCGGCTCCACCAGCAGGGTGGTGACCGAGGTCCTCACCGGAGACGTCTACGTCCTCGGCCGATCACTGTTCAACATAGCTGCCTCGGCTGGGCAACTCGTCGGACTTGCCCTCGGCGGGTTGGCGGTCGCCGGTCTGGGTGGCAGCAACACCGTGCTGATCAGCGCGGGCCTCCATCTGTTCGCCGCAGCCACCGTGTGGTTCCTGCTGCGCGGAGTGAAACCTCCGAGCACACCTTCGCAGAGCCAGTCCATCCTGACGGCCAGCCTCGCCAACACCCGGGCGCTTCTCAGCAACACCCGCGTCCGGGTTCTGCTGCTCGCCCAGTGCCTGCCGCCCAGCTTCGTGACCGGCGCGGAGAGCCTCATGATCCCGTACGCGTCCGCGCGCGGCGCCACGCCCGCCACCGCGGGCATGCTGCTGGCCTGCCTGCCCGTTGGCATGATCGTCGGCGACTTCGTGGTCGGCAGGTTCGTCCGGGCCACCACCAGGGAACGGCTCACCGTTCCACTCATGGTGGTCCTGGGAGCGCCGCTGCTGTTGCTCGCCTACTGGCTGCCCCTCGCGCTGGTGGCGGTCCTTCTGATGATCAGCGGCGTCGGTTTCGCCTATGGCCTGGGACTGCAACGCCGGTTCCTCAATGCCGTGGCCGAGCCCGAACGCGGGCTCGCATTCGGGCTGCTGGCTACCGGCGCCATGACCCTCCAGGGTGTCGGACCGGTGATCTTCGGGACCCTGACCGAGGCGGTATCCACGAGCACCGCGATAGCGCTGGCCGGCGTCGCGACGGTGGCGTCGGCCGGTTGGCTCGGTATCTCACTTCGCCGTCACGCCCCCATCGAAGAAGAAGGCGGCCGCGTCCTCAGGATCCGTTCCAGCCGCAAACGCGGGCGGCTTCTCTACCCCTTGAAAGGCGGTGCAAGAAACGGGATGCAGGAGGATATCTGGCCCGAAGGGCGCCCCATGACGGGCGCGGGCGAGGAAGTTCCGCTCACTGGTGGCGATATCACGGAAGGTCTGGTGCGTGTCGGGAACACGGTCCGGCGCCCGCATCTGACTCAGTCTCCAGCGGTAGCCGCCTACATGGCCCACGTTGTCGAGGCAGGATTCACCGGGGTTCCACGCTGGCACGGCCGCGACGACAAGGGGCGCGACGTCTTCGACTTCATCGAAGGCTCGGTGCCGGGAAATCCGCCCGAGCCCTGGGCTGTCACGGACGAGGTGGTGGCGGAGATCGCGATGCTGCTGCGCCGGCTGCACGACGCCTCCGAGTCGTTCGTGCCGCCGCCGGACGCCGAGTGGTTCGGCCAGCAGCTACAGGTGCGGCTTCCCGCCGAGCTCGAACGGCTGTATGACAAGCCTGAGCTCATCAGTCACTGCGATGTGACCCCTCAGAACACGGTCTTCCGTGACGGCCGTCCCGTGGCCCTCATCGACTGGGACGTATCCCGGCCGACCACCCGGCTCCTGGACGTCTTGGACACCGCGACCTGGTGGGTGCCCCTGACGCACCCCGCCGACCGTGCTCCGGCCTTCACGAATGGTGATGTGCCGGCCCGGTTACGCCTGTTCCTCGACTCCTACGGCCTCGACCAGGACCGCCGCAACCAGTTCCTTCCCCTTGCTCACCGGGCGGCCCGGCGTAGCTGGTATCTGATGCAGGCCGCTGCCGAGCAGAACGGCGGCGGCTGGGCCCGGATGTGGTCGGACGGAGTGGGCCACTGGCTGCGCCGCCGGCAGGAATGGCTGGCAGCCGAGCACGACTCGCTGGAGAAGGCCATCCGCAACCAGGACACGTAGAGTGTCCGGCACCGCCTGAAGGTGAATTCCTGCGCCAGTGCTCGGCGTACGGTCGTCTGTCAGCGTGACGGCGTCGGCCGGCCGCCGAGCTCGAAGCCGGCGGCGAGCCTGGCGTAGGTGTCGCCGTGGGGCAACGTCCGGCCGGACAGCGGGATCGTGCAGGAGCAAAACAACACCGGCGAGGATCCTGGCCGGTGCATCGGATCTGGTCGGTCGCCGACTTGCCCGGAGCCTAGTCCTCACCGGCGTCCGGGCCTGCTGAGCCGGCCGGAACCTCAATGATCAGTTCGGAAACGGCTCCTAGATCCTTAAACGAAGAGTGCTTTTTTCTTCCTCTGTGGACATGCCTTTCCGAGACGTATTGATCGAGTTCCAGGAAATCCGATCACCGCAGCTAACGGGGCATTCTCGCCGAATCTGCACGCCGAAACAAAGATCGCCGAACCGGACATTACCGGCCGAGCCCGTGCGTGGATTGAGCCGAGCCAGGGCCCGCCCTATCCTGATCTCGCATAGATGAGTTACGATCCCCCGCGACATCGACACAAGGCTCTGGGAATCGGAACCGGAGTCGGGGTGCATTCCCCATTCCGTCGCAATCATGGACGTGCCGAAAAGGCTATCTCCTGCAGTCAGAAAGGAAACCGGTATGACTCAGTCCGCACCCGAGGAC
>NZ_JBEZZB010000332.1:0-3705 GCF_040638955.1 Actinoplanes sp. NPDC024001 | reverse complement strand
GAAAGTCGCTCCATCCCCATGCCTGCCCAACGAACGATCACGGCCTATGACCTGCGCAAACGTGAACTATCCCCTTAGAGGATCAGATGCCCTCTTAACGCAACGGAGCCCGTGCGGCCCCGCACGGAGACCCGGGCCAGCATCTGATCCTGACCTTCGACACTCCGGAGGACGTGGGCCCGATGATCCGGCAGCAACATCCTCGCCTGGGAGGTCGGCGAGCGCCGCCGAGGCAACGGGCCCGGGTCCGGGCAGCTGAACGCCTACGGCGGGTAGCGCTGTTGACGGCGATGCTCGATGCCTGGGAGCAGGCAAGCGCCGACGAGGTGATCGAACGCATCGAACTTGAAGGCGGCGATCCACGGACCAAGATCGCGCGCGCCGGGCTCCTTACGTTCTCCACGACCGTCTGTTGCCGATCTCGCGATCCGCGACTGGGCCCGGCGCGACGCGACGGTCGCCGAGCTCCTACGGCGGGTGGACAACCGGCGGATGGCTCTCCTTCGCGAGATGATCAGCACCCTCTGCTCCGACCGGACGAGATGGAGGCCGCAGTTTGCTCGATCCCGTATCCAGGCTCGGGCGCACGCCGTGTCGCGACCTTGAAGACGTGGAAGTTGCTGAGTAAGCCGCGCTGCGGCCTCATCCCGGGCAGTTCGGGAGCGCCGATGCCGGTGCGACAGCGGGACATGACTTTTCCCTGGGCTTGCGAAAGGGCTTGGTCGGCGCCCAGCGACCGTGGCATGCCCTGGTCACCCGATACGCGAAGAGAGCAGCGATCTGCAGGGCATCACTACTGCTTCTTGCCGCCCTCATGTGGCTTCCATGAGGGCCAGGAAACGGCCTATAAGGTATTTGCCTGCCGCGGCTCAGCGGGGTGTTGTGGTACCCCTTGTCGCTGAGGTGGTGTGACCGAACTGCGGGCAGTGTGCCACCGGCTCCGTCGGGGCGACCATGTCCAGGTCACCGAGGACTCGGACCGACGCCTTGGTGATGGCCCGAAGGCCGCGCTCCGCTTGGTAACCCTGCAGGGCGCTGGTGTAAGAACCGCCGCCGGCCGGATAGAGCACCAATTGCCTGCCGTCGATGTAAGCGCACGCTGAATCGTCGTGCCCCCAGCCCATGATGTGGTGTCCGCGATAGGTCTCGAAGAACCCGGGCTTGTGCGTGTGGGCAACGGCCGCTCCCGCGTCGCCGCGCTCCGCCGGCCGGGCGGTAGGAGCGGCGCTGACCGACCCGCCGATGGCCATCACACCGACGGAGACAGCCGCGATGGCGATCGATCGGCCGGTCAACCCTCGGATCTTCGGCTGCTGTCTATTCTGTCGCATGAAAATCACCATCCAACACGCCAATTATCGACGTTGGAATCAGAAGTCGGCCCGCGTTTACGGCGCCCTGGTCCATCCTACCCCCGTAACGACTCTCGCGATGGTGTGCTGAACAGCTACGACCGCCGGCGACGAACCTGGGTTCACCCAGAAGGATTGCCGCCGCCCGCGGCCGGACATCGGACCGGACCGCCCTCCGGTAGTCCTTTCGGCGACAGCGCGCCGCCTATTGTCCTGCGCCGGGCTGATACAGGGTGCGTGCCCAGCATTCGATGTGGTCCCATGGGTAGGCGCCGCAGGGAGTCAGCCGATGGCTTCGATAACTGCTCCGGCTCAGTGAATCCGGCGGGTGACGTCCAGGAGCCACGAGCACCCACCGTGCGGCAATTTCTCGGAAGAGGATTCCTATGCCCGAAATGAATCGACGCGACGTCCTGCGCTACGGCGCAGCCGGGGCCGTGACCACCGCTACCGCCCTTGTCGGCGCGCAGGGGATAGCTTCCATGGGTCCCGCCGCGGGACGACCAAAAGCTGCCGCAGACGACCCACGGGACTTCGACGAGGTCTACAAGGGGAAAAAGATCAAGGGCAAGCACAACGCCCGCGGCAAAGACGAATTGCACATCAACAACAAGAAGCTGGCACTCACCACCATCAACACCCTGTTCATCCCGGAAGACGGATCCGCGCCGCACGTGGGCGTGGGCTACATCAGCGCCATCAACCACTACGACCCGGTGGAAATCGATAACGGTAAGCACAAGGACGGCCTCAAGAAGCTCGCCAAGAAAGTTGTCGACATTCTGGGGGATCTCGAGCTGAGCGACGAGGCCGGGAAAGAGCATATCCACTGAACCTCGCCAGCCTCAGCCTCGCCGTCAAGTTTTCCTTCCTCAATGTGAGAGGCGACTGACCAATGGCCGTCGTACGTAAGAGCATCTCTGACATGACCAGCGCGGAGAAGACCGCGTTCATCAACGCTCTGCGCCAGTTCAAGACCACATCGACCAACGGCCGTAACTACAACTGGTACATCGACCAGCACATCACCTTCTTCGCGCGCACCTCCGACAACATCAGCCATGCTCACCAGTCGCCGTCGTTCTTCCCATGGCACCGGGAGTACCTGCGGCTGTTGGAACTGGACCTGCAGACGGTCAGCGGCAACCCGGACCTGTTCATGCCGTACTGGGACTGGACCGGGGCGACTTCGCCGTTCACCGCCGACTTCCTCGGCTCTATCACCAACGGCAGCGTCTCCAGTGGCAACTTCAGCCCATCCTGGGGTTGGACGGTCTACCGCAGCAGCATCGCTACCAGCTACCTGCAGCGCCGGCTGGGCCAGAACGCCAGCCGGCCTACCGCCACCACGGTGAACACGGTGCAGAACTACACGGTGTACGACCAGTCGCCGTGGAACTCGACCGTCTCGAACAGCTATCGCAACCGCAACGAGATCGAACTGCACAACCGTGTGCACAACTATGTCGGCGGGCACATGGGTACCCGCGAGGCGCCGAATGACCCGGCATTCTGGCTGCATCACTGCAACATCGACCGCCTGTGGTGGCTGTGGCAGGGTGTTCGGGGCATCGACACCTACCAGCCGCGGACCGGTAGCACCTCCAGCGTCATCGACAACACCGAGGCCATGCGCCCGTTCGGCGCCGGTCGCACCCCATCGGCCGTACGTGACATCAACACCCTCGCCTACAGCTACGCCTGACAAAGGCTGTTCGCAAGCCGGAGACGCTGCCAGCTGTTGATTGGCGCTCGCCAGGGGTCGAAGCCGGATACCCAGCGGTTGATGATCCCGGGCGAACGCCACGGTAAGAGGCCTGCCCGGTGACCGACGGGGCTTCGACCGGCATACGGCCACGCCGGCGCGGCGAAGCCGACGGCCGGCCAGGTTCGCGCCGCGGTCAACCCTGGCGTGAACATGTTCATGGAACCGAACACCGCCGCGCGGTTCGAGGCCCTGTCGAAGGTGGAAGTTGCCGCCATGCGGATCTCCATGGCCCGGATCAACGACGCCGTCTCGCGGGTCCTGACCAGCAAGTTCCAGCTCGGGCTGTTCGACCAGCCGTACGCCTCGCTGGCCCGCACCAGCGTCGTCGGCAGCTCAGCACGTCGTGAAGACCGACGGCAGGTAGCGGATGGCGCCGACCCCCAATCACCCGGATCCCGGGCGATCCGGCACCGCAGCAGCCGCGCGTACCCAGCGCAGGTGGTGGCGCAGACGCCAACCTTCTGTTCGACCCACCGCCCCGATCCGGTCCCGCTACCGGAATGCGGGCCAGTGCTCCGGCCTTCAGGCCGGGGGTGAAGGCCCGCGCTGGGAGGGCCGCCAGGCCCGAGCAGTGCCTTAACCCGG
>NZ_JBEZZB010000331.1:0-3757 GCF_040638955.1 Actinoplanes sp. NPDC024001 | reverse complement strand
ACCCCCCTCCGGTTGCACCGGGGGTTCTTTCGGGGCCTGCTTCCGCCCCCTGGTTGGGGGAGGCCGGGGCGGGCGCCCGGCGCGCCCGGGGCCACGCTCGATGCCCGCGCCCAGCTCCGCCGGTGCGCCCGGCGGCACGAAGACCGTGCCGCTGTAGCTCTCGGCGGCCTCGACGAGGCCGCCGACGGCGGTCACCACGACCGGCAGGCCGTGGCTCATCGCGATGTGCAGCGGCCCGCTGGCCGAGCTGCGCCGGTACGGCAGAACCACCACGTCAGCCGCCGCGAAGTACTCGTTGACCTCGACGTCCGCCACATAGCGGTTGACGAAGGTGATCCGGTCCCGCACCGGCGAGTCGGTGATCAGCTCCCCCGGCCGGGTCCAGCCCTCCCAGGTCTCCCCCACCACGGTGAGGTGATATCCCGGCCCGAGCGCGGCGAACGCTTCGACCAGGTCCTCCAGCCCCTTGTACGGCCGGATCGTCCCGAAGAACAGCAGCCGGCACACCCCGTCCGGCCCGTCCCGCCGCGCCGCCGGCTCGTGGTGGTCGAACGGCCCGTGCAACGCCACCTCGGCCGGCACCCCACCCAGCCGGTACGCCTCGGTGAGCGCCGCCCGGTCGTACTCCGAGTGCACGATCACTCCGTCGGTGCGCCGCAGCAGCGGCCGGATGCAGGCCTGCACATACCGGGTGGCCCACTGGTGCCGCGCCTCCCCGGTGTCCTGCACCTCGTGGAACTCGACGACGACCCGGATCCCCAGCGACCGCGCGGCCAGGCACAGCACCAGGTACGAGTGCAGCACCGCCCCGGTCCACCACTGCAGCACGAGCACGTCCGGTCGGAACTCGCGGAGGAAGGCGACGGCGCGGGCCAGGCTCGGCACTCCCCACCAGTCGATGCCGTCGAAGACCCGTACCCCGTCGTGGTAGCGCAGGTCGGCCAGGGAGTGACCGACGCGCTCGCGGCCGGGATAGAGCCGGGCCGGCAGCAGCCGGCGCATCAGGATCGTGCCGACCTCGAAGCGTTCGGCGAGCGCGTTGCTGAGCCGGCAGGTGTAGTAGCTGATTCCGGAGAGGAACCGCCATCCGGATCCGACGACCAGGACCCGAACGTCACCGTCGGGCGGATGCGACACAGGCACGGTAGACCTCCTCGATCTGGGGGACGACGCGGGCCGCGGTGAAGTCGAGCCCGCGCTGGTGACCGGCCGCCCGCAGGCGGGCGGCCAGGTCGTGGTCGGTGAGCACGCGCAGCAGCGCGGTGTGCAGCCGGTCCGGGTCGCGCGGCGGCACGAGCAGGCCGTTCACCTCGTCCTGCACGACGTCGAGCAGCCCGCCGGAGGCGGAGGCGACCAGCGGCGCGCCGGCCAGCATCGCCTCGACCGCGACCTGTCCCATCCCTTCCAGCAGGGACGGGACGACGCCGGCGGCGGCGCCGCGCCAGGCGGCCATCACCTGCGCGTGCGGCACGTCGTGGCGGACCACCACGCCGGGCGGGATGGGCGGGGTGTCCTCGCGCTGGGCGCCGAGGCAGACCAGCGCGGGCGCCAGGTTCGGCCCGGTCCAGCCGGCCACCAGCCGCCGGTAGGCGGTGAACAGCACGTCGATGCCTTTGTGCGGGCCGAGCTGCCCGACGAAGAGCAGATAGGGCCGGTCCGGCAGCCAGGTCGGCCGGGGTGTGCGGCGGGCCAGTTCGTCGAGGCCGTCCGGCACCAGGCTGGAGAGCACCCGGACCGGCAGGTCGCCGGGGAGCCGGGCCTGGTCGAGGGCGGTCGCGACGGACGACGAGATCGCGGTGAGGCAGTCGATGCCGCGGTGCCGCTGCGCCCGCAGGCCGGCGGTGAGCACCGCCGAGCGCGGCCGGCCGTACTGGGTGGACGCGCAGGGCAGGCAGCGGGCCAGGCTCGGCCCGGCGCAGCGGCGGTCGTTGCGGGAGTAGGTCTTGCGTACGCAGGTCAGCCCGAAGTCGTGGGCGGTGTGCACGTGCGGCAGCCCGGTGCGGCCGAAGTGCAGGGGCAGGTAGCTGTACATCAGCCAGTCGTGGCTGTGCACCAGGTCGAAGCGGCGGGTACGCAGCTCCCGCGCGATGGCGGCGGTGGTCAGCGGGTCGGGAAGGGTCGGGTGGAACGGTTTGCCGGGATCCCGGTTCAGCGTGGGCAGCAGGCTGCTGACGACGCTGGGGACGCGCTTCACGCGTACCCCGTTGATCTCTTCGTCGTGCGGCGCCGCAGGCGTCGCGAGGGTGAGCACGGTGACCTCGTGGCCGCGCCGCACCATCTCCTCGCTGCTGGTGGCGACGCTGCGTTCCAGGCCGCCGATGACCGGGGCGTAGAGGTTGGACAGGTGCAGGATTCTCATCGGATCCTCCCGAACAAGGCGACGAGCAGGGCACTCGCTGTCTGGCCGGTCAGCCAGGCGACACCGGCGCCGGTCACCCCGGCGCCCGGCAGGAGCAACCAGCTGAGGCCCAGGCAGGTGAAGGCCCGGACGGCGTTGAGCCGGCGGCACCGGCCGAACTCGCCGCGGGAACGCCAGTGGGCGACCGCCAGGTTGGTGACCGCGTCCGGGATCGCCGCGATCACCAGCAGGGTGAGCAGGTCACCGCCGCTGTCCGCGTAGCCGGCGCTGAACAGCGCGAGGATCTGGTCGCCGCCGATGAGCAGCACCGCGGCCGGCCCGCCGACCACCGCGGCGACCACGACCGCGGCGCGGCGGACGGTGACCGGGGCGGCGTTGGTGCGTTCGGCGTAGAGCGCGGAGGCGACCGCCGGCGAGACCATGAACAGCATCGACGCGGTCATCCAGGCCAGGTAGAAGTGCGCGTTGGCGTCCGCGCCGAGCCGCGCGGTGACCAGCACCGGCAGCAGCACGGCCGGGCCGGCCTGGGTCAGGTTGATCAGGTGGTGGCCGGTCAGGGCGGCGCGCAGGTGCGGCAGTTCGGCGGTGATCCCGGCGGCGCGCAGCCGCGCGCCGGGCCGCAGCCGGCCCGGGCCGGCGACCACGGTCGCGGCGCTGACCAGCAGGATCGGCAGGGTCCAGGAGAGCAGGATCGCGCCGGCCGAGTGCCAGCCCGCGCTGAGCACGGCGAGCAGGGCGACGATCTTGCCCACCGCCAGGACCAGATTGCGTACGAGCATGCCGTGCCCGGCCCGGTGGGCGACGTAGACGTGGTCCAGCACGGAGGTGGCGGTGAGGGCCACCGCGGTGCAGACCAGGGCGCCGAAACCGGTGAAGCCGGCCAGGAAGCCGAAGTTCCCGGCGACCGCGGGCAGCGCCAGCGCGATGATCGTGGCGGCGGCCGCGGTGGCCGCCGTGCCGAGGATCAGCCCGCCGCTGACGATCCGGGACCAGTCCGCGGTCCGGCTGCCGGGGAGGCGCTGGATGAACATGTGGCCGGCGCCCAGGTTCGCGATCATGCTGACCGCGGTGGCGGCGGAGATCAGCGCGGTCGCGGTGCCGATCCGGTCCGATGGCACCGACCGGGCGGCCAGCATCCAGTAGCCGTAGCCGAGGCCGCCGTTGATGACCGTGGTCGCCATGATGAGCAGGCTGTTGCGGGCCAGCGAGTCCCGCCGGAGCCGGCGGGCGGCGGTGATCAGCACGCTGTGCGCCCCCGCGCGGCGGCCACTTGAGCCGCGCCGCCCGCCCCGGCCGTTTGAGCCCGACTCTCCGCCCGTCATCGCCAACGAGTTCCTGCGCGTGAAGGTCGATCCGGACCGCGGCGGTGGCGTCGTCGCGCGCGACGTCGTGCGCGCC
>NZ_JBEZZB010000330.1:0-3802 GCF_040638955.1 Actinoplanes sp. NPDC024001 | reverse complement strand
CGCCCGGCGGCGGCCTGCGCCGCCGCGTCGCGCTGCGCCTGCTCGCGCTCCTCGCGCTCTATCTGCTCTGGGAGATCACCGCGCGCGTCATGCGCAACCCGACCTTCATTCCCTCACCCGCGGCGGTCTGGCACCAGCTGATCACCACTTCGACCGTGCACGACGGCGTACGCGGATACAGCGGTCACCTGCTGATCGAGCACCTCGGGGTGAGCCTGCGGCGGATCCTGATCGGCTCGGCCGTCGGGATCGCCGGCGGCCTGGTCCTCGGCGTGCTGATGGGCACGATCGGCTGGCTGCGGGTGGTCACCGAGCCGGTCGTCACGTTCGTCCGGGCGCTGCCGCCGCTGGCCTACTTCAGCCTGTTCATCATCTGGTTCGGCATCGACGAGACCCCGAAGCTGTGGCTGCTCGCGATCGCCGCCCTGCCCCCGGTCGCGGTCGCCACCGCCACCGCCGTGCACGGCGCCCCGGCCGGGCTGGTCGAGGCCGCCCGGGCGCTCGGCGCCGGCCGCTGGCAGACCGTGCGCGACGTGGTGCTGCCCGCCGGGCTGCCGGAGATCTTCACCGGGATCCGGCTGGCGGTCGGTGTCGCCTACTCCTCGGTGGTCGCCGCCGAGACCATCAACGGCGTGCCCGGCATCGGCGGCATGGTCCGCGACGCCCAGCGCTACTCCCAGACCGACGTGGTCGTCCTCGGCCTGTTCGCCATCGGCCTGTCCGGCCTGCTCATCGACGCCCTGCTGCGGATCGCCGAGAATCGGCTGATCCCGTGGCGGGGCCGGATCTAAGGAACCACCGTGAAGAGACTCCTCGCCCTCGCCTGCGCCGCCTTCCTGCTCACCGCCTGCGGCAACGGCGCCGCCGCCGGTGGTGGCGCCGACCCGGAGAAGAAGACCATCCGGATCGCCTACCAGGCGTTCCCCAGCGGCGACCTGATCGTCAAGAACCAGGGACTGCTGGAGAAGGCGCTGCCGGACTATCAGATCACCTGGACCAAGTTCGACTCCGGCGCCAGCATCAACACCGCGTTCGTCGCCAAGAGTGTGGACATCGCCGCGATCGGCTCCAGCCCGGTGGCCCGGGGACTGTCGGCGCCGCTGAACATCCCGTACCAGGTGGCGTTCGTGCTGGACGTGGCCGGTGACAACGAGGCGCTGGTGGCCCGCACCGGCAGCGGGGTCACCGACGTCGCGTCGCTGCGCGGCAAGAAGGTCGCCACCCCGTTCGCCTCGACCGCCCACTACAGCCTGCTCGCCGCACTGGACCAGGCCGGGGTCAAGGAGTCCGAGCTGACCATCGTGGACCTGGAGCCGCAGGACATCCTGGCCGCGTGGACCCGCGGCGACCTGGACGCGGCCTACAGCTGGCTGCCCTCGCTGGACGAGCTGAAGAAGACCGGCCAGGTGCTGATCACCAGCCGGGAGCTGGCCGCCGGCGGCAAGCCCACCCTGGACCTGGGCGTGGTCTCCACCGCGTTCGCCGAGGCCCACCCGGAGGCGGTGGACGCCTGGCGCAAGGTGCAGGCGCAGGCCCTCGACGTCATCGCCACCGACCCGGACGCCGCGGCGAAGGCGGTCGGCACCGAGCTCAACCTGGCCCCGGACGAGGCGAAGAAGCAGCTGTCGCAGGGCGTGTTCCTCAAGCCGGCGGACATCTCCTCGCCGCAGTGGCTGGGTACCGAGGGCAACGTCGGCAAGATCGCCGACAACCTGCTCAGCGCCGCCGAGTTCCTCAAGTCGCAGCAGAAGATCGACGCGGTGCCGACGGCCGACCAGGTCAAGAAGTCGATCTATGTGAAGGGCCTGCCCGGTGCCCTCGGCTGAGGCGGTCGTCCTCGACGGGGTACGGCACGCCTACGGTGACGTGACCGCGGTCGGGCCGGTCGACCTGACTGTCCCGGCGGGGGAGTTCCTGGTCCTGGTCGGCGCCTCGGGCTGCGGCAAGAGCACGCTGCTGCGGCTGATCGCCGGCTTCGAGCAGCCGACCGAGGGGACCGTGCGCACCGCCGGTTCGGCGCCGGTGCCCGGCCGCGGCGCCGGCCTGGTCTTCCAGCAGCCGCGGCTGTTCCCGTGGAAGACGGTCGGCGGCAACATCGCCCTGGCGCTGCGCTACGCGGGGGCGCCGGCCACCCCGCAGCGGGTGGACGAGCTGTTGGCCCGGGTCGGGCTGCACGACGTGGCGCACCGGCGTACCTGGCAGATCTCCGGTGGCCAGCAGCAGCGGGTGGCGATCGCCCGGGCGCTGGCGGTGGAGAATCCTCTGCTGCTGCTCGACGAGCCGTTCGCGGCGCTGGACGCGCTCACCCGGGAACGGCTGCAGGAGGACCTGCGCCGGGTCAGCGCCGAGACCGGCCGGACCAGCGTCTTCGTCACGCACAGCGTGGACGAGGCGGTCTTCCTCGGCAGCCGGGTCGTGGTGCTCACGCCGCGGCCCGGCCGGATCGCCCTGGACCTGCCGATCGGCCTGCCGCGCACCGGGATCGCCCCGGACGAGCTGCGCGGCCTGCCGGAGTTCGCGGCGCTGCGGGCCGAGGTCGGCCACGCCATCCGGGACCGGGCGGGGGCGGGCGTGTAGCAGCTGCCCGGGCACAATGATCGACATGCTGGCCGCCACCCGGGAACTGCTGGACTCGCTCGATCCGCTGCCCTACCGGCGGCGGATGGCGAGCCTCGCCGCGTGGGCGCGGACCTCGCCCGAGCGGGCCGAGGTCTGCGCCGACCTGCGCGGCCGGGGGGCGTACGAGCGGCACCTGGCCCTGACCGCCGCGATGGTGGCCCGCGACCGGGACGGCATCGAGGAGGCCACCCGCGACCCGCAGCCGTCGATCCGGCTGATCGCCGTCGACGCCGTGCTGCGGGCCGGGCGGCTCACCGGCCGGCTGGCCGGACTGGCCGCCGTGGACCGCCGGCGCGTCTACCGCACCCTGCGCCGGATCAGGGCGCCGCACCTCGCGGACGCCCTGATCGGCGAGGTCCGCACCCACTACGGGGACTTCGAGGCGGCCCGGGTGCTGCCGTCGTGCGGTCCCGCCACGGTCCGCGCGCTGCTGCCCGACCTGGAGATGTGGGTGAGCCTGTCCGCGCTCGCCGCCCGCCACCCGGGCATCGTGCTGGAGCGGACCGGGCAGCGGCTGGCGGAGGCGGTCCCCGAGGAGCGCGACCGGATCTGGCGGGAGACCTCCGCCGCGGTCCTCACCGGCGACCCCGCCGGGGTTCTCGACCTGCTGGAACGGTACGGCCCGCACGGGCACCTGCCGGGCGGCCTCACCGCGTACGGCCGGCTCGCCGACCATGACGCCGGCCGCGTCGCTCGCCTGCTCACCGCACAGGGCCGCGTCGCCTGGCTGGTGCGCACCCCGCTGCCGGCGGCGCTGCTGCGCCGTCTCGCGGCCCTGCCGGTCGCCGATCTCGCCCCGCTCGCCCGCGCCGCGCGCGACAACGGCTTCAACCTGCCGGCGCTGCTCGCCGAGGTGCCGCCGGCCCGGCGCGGCGAGCTCTACGACGCGGCCGTGTCGGACGTGGACACCGTCACCCGGATCCCGCCGCACGACGTGATGGCCGTGCTGCCCGCCGCGGTCCGGATCCGCGAGGCGACCCGGGTGCTCGGCCTGCCGAAGATCCGCGAGCAGGAGGCGCAGGTCGTCGTCTGGAGCGCCTACCTGGCCTGGCCGCGGGCGTCGGCGGCCCTGGACGCCCCGATCCGCTCCGGCGACGCCGACGACCGCGCGCAGGGATACCGCCTGCTCGTGGCGGCGGCCGGCCGGGCCCGCGACCCGCAGGCGGTGGCCGAGGTGCTGGCC
>NZ_JBEZZB010000329.1:0-3806 GCF_040638955.1 Actinoplanes sp. NPDC024001 | reverse complement strand
CCTTCCGCCGCCGCTGCCTTCAACGATCCCGTGACTCCCACTACCGCAAACGACTCAGCACGCTCGGAAGCTACGAACCGCCGTAGCAGTATTAGCCAGCCCGTCGAGGTGTCGGCGGTCCGCCGCCTGCTCATCAAACCCGACTCCGGATTGGTCGCTCAGATGGTGCTGCGGGTGGGCTACGGGCGTGCCGCCGAAGGCTCGCCGCGGCGTCTCGTCTCCGAGGTACTCCTGCGCGCGGATTGCCGGCGACCCTGATCCTCGACGAATGCGAGGCCGGCGGAACCTCGCCGGAGCCCGACGATCAGGCCGAAGGTCCCGAGGCCGGGGGACTGTCGGTTCTGCTCTTGGCCGGGGTTGCGTCCTAGCGTCGCAGTCAGGACGACTGAAGGCGGGCGAGATGAAGAACTGGACCGTGGACGACGTGATGACTACAGCGGTCGTGTCGGTGGACACCTCCGCCACCTATCGGGACGTCGTGGATCTGCTGACCCGGCATCGTTTCAGCGCTGTGCCCGTCGTCGATGCGTTTCAGCACGTGGTGGGCGTGGTGTCCGAGGCGGATCTGCTGCGCAAGATCGAGTATGCGGGAGACGAGACGCCTCGGCTGTTCGAGTCCCGGCGCCGTCGCGGCGAGCGGGCCAAGGCGGGCTCGCGGACGGCGGCGGACCTCATGAGCAAGCCTCCGGTTACCGTCCTGAGCAGAACCTCCATCGCTGCGGCGGCCCGCCTGATGGACACCGAGGACGTCAAGCGCCTGCCGGTGACCGACGACTTGGGCCGCCTGATCGGCATCGTGTCCCGCGGCGATCTGCTCAAGGTGCATCTGCGCCCGGACGACGAGATCCTCGCCGACGTCGAGAACGAGGTGATCAAGCCGTTGCTCGTCGAGGACTCGGCAAACGTCGCCGTGGCCGTGGTCAACGGCGTCGTCACCCTCAGCGGCGAGGTCGACCGCGCCTCGTCCGCCGACATCGCGACCCGATCGGCCCTACGTGTCCCGGGGGTCGTGGATGTGAACTCCACGCTCGAGTTCGCCCACGACGACCGCGAGTCGCTGAGGTCGGGCATGTTCTTCGGCGTCGCGTGACCGCGGCGACCGGGAGAGGAGAAATGATGACTGCCGCCACCATGGTGGACGCTCTCGTGGCCGACGGTCTGCGGGCGCTCGACGACTACGCCGCCTTCGACCAGGAGCAGATCGACCGGATCGTCAAGAAGGCATCCGTAGCGGCCCTCGACCAGCACGCCACGCTGGCCCGGCTCGCGGTCGAGGAGACCGGCCGCGGGGTCTTCGAGGACAAGGCGGTCAAGAATCTGTTCGCCTGCGAGCATGTCACCCACAGCATGGCGAAGTTGCGCACTGTCGGGGTGATCGCCGAGGACGAGATCAACGGCATCGTCGAGATCGCCGACCCGGTCGGCGTGATCGCGGGTATCACGCCGGTCACCAACCCGACGTCCACGACGATCTTCAAGGCGCTGATGGCGCTCAAGACCCGCAATCCGATCGTTTTCGCGTTCCACCCGGCCGCGCAGCGGTGCAGCGCCGAGGCGGCTCGCGTCGTGCGCGACGCCGCCGTCGCGGCCGGCGCCCCCAAGCACTGCATCCAGTGGATCGAACAGCCCTCGGTGGAGACCACCACCGCGCTCATGCACCACCCCGGGATCGCGACGATCCTCGCCACCGGCGGCAACAGCATGGTCCGCGCGGCCTACTCCGCCGGCAAGCCCGCGCTGGGCGTCGGCGCCGGCAACGTTCCGGCGTACGTGGAGGCGAGCGCCAACCTTCCGCGCGCCGTGCACGACATCGTGCTGTCCAAGTCGTTCGACAACGGCATGATCTGTGCCTCCGAGCAGGCCGTCATCCTGGACGACGCGATCTACGATGACGCCCTCGCCGAGTTCGGCAAGCTCCACGCGTACGTCGCCACGCCCACCGAGAAGGCACAGCTGGAAGAGTTCATCTTCGGCGTGGCGGCCGACGGCACCGGATGCGACGACGACCGGCTCAACCCTGACGTGGTGGGCCGGACCGCGGCCTGGATCGCCGGGCAGGCGGGCTTCCGCGTTCCGCCACAGACGTCGGTCATCCTCGCCGAAGTGGGCGAGGTCGGGCCGCGCGAGCCGCTCACCCGCGAGAAGCTCGCCCCGGTCCTGGCCGTACTGCGTGCCGAATCCCGCGAGGAGGGCCTGCAGCGCGCCGCGGAGATGGTGGAGTTTCATGGTCTCGGGCACAGCGCGGTCATTCACACCGAGGACGACGACCTGGTCAAGGAGTTCGGGCGCCGGATGAAGGCTGTCCGGATCATCTGGAACTCGCCGGCCTCGCAGGGCGGCATCGGCGACATGTACAACGCGTTCCTGCCCTCGCTCACCCTCGGGTGCGGCAGCTACGGCGGCAACTCGGTGTCGAACAACGTCTCGGCGGTCAACCTCATCAACATCAAGCGGATCGGCCGGCGTACCAACAACCTGCAGTGGTTCAAGGTGCCCTCGAAGATCTACTTCGAGCCGCACGCGATCCGCTACCTCACCGACATGCCGGACGTGCAGCGGGTCACGGTGGTGACCGACGAGACGATGACCCGGCTCGGGTTCGTCGACCGGATCAACAGGGTGCTGCAGGCCCGGCCCAACCGGGTGGCCCTGCAGATCATCGATGACGTCGAACCGGAGCCGCGGATGACGACCGTGGACCGGGGCGCCACGCTGATGCGCTCCTTCCGGCCGGACACGATCATTGCGCTCGGTGGCGGGTCGGCGATGGACGCGGCCAAGGTGATGTGGCTGAAGTACGAGCACCCCGAGGTCGACTTCGACGACATGCGGGAGAAGTTCTTCGACATCCGCAAGCGGGCGTTCGCGTTCCCCGCGCTCGGCTCGCTGGCGCAGTTGGTGTGCATACCGACCACGTCGGGCACCGGAGCGGAAGTCACGCCGTTCGCGGTGATCACCGACCACGTCACCGGCAAGAAGTACCCGCTGGCCGACTATGCGCTCAGCCCGACGGTCGCCATCGTCGACCCGGAGCTCACCGCCAGCCTGCCCAGGGTGATCGCGGCGGACAGTGGCTTCGACGCGCTGACCCACGCGATCGAGGCGTACGTGTCGGTCTACGCGAGTGACTTCACCGATGGGCTGGCGCTGCACGCGATCCGCCTGATCTTCGCGAACCTCGAGCAGTCTGTCGTGGCCGGCGAGCCGAAGGCGCGTGAGCACATGCACAACGCCGGCACGATCGCCGGCATGGCGTTCGGCAGCGCCTTCCTCGGCATCGTGCACGCCATGTCGCACACGCTCGGCGCCACCTTCCACATCGCGCACGGGCGCACCAACGCGGTTCTGCTCCCGCACGTGATCCGCTACAACGGCACGATGCCGTCGAAGCTGTCCGGCTGGCCCAAGTACGAGAGCTACCGCGCCCCCGAGCGCTTCGCCGACATCGCCCGGATGCTCGGCCTGCCCGCCGCCACACCAGCAGAGGCGGTCGAGTCCCTGGCGGCAGCCGTCGAGACGCTCCGGGACACGGTTGGCATCGAGCCGTCGTTCGCCAAGTTGGGTGTGGACGAGAGCCAGTTCATGGCCGCCCTGCCCCAGCAGGCGATGAACGCGTACGAGGACCAGTGCGCACCGGCGAACCCGCGGATGCCGATGCTGGCGGACATGCAGCAACTGATGAGGGACGCCTACTACGGCTGACCGGCCTCGGGGGGGGGGGGGGGGGGCGGAAAGGGGGGCCCCCCCCCCCCCCCGCGCCACCACACCCGGGGGGGTGGGTTTTTGAGATTGTGAGCAGCTCGGTA
>NZ_JBEZZB010000328.1:0-3865 GCF_040638955.1 Actinoplanes sp. NPDC024001 | reverse complement strand
GCCCGACCGGATCGCCGCGCAGGCCGGCCTGCCCGCCGAATACGTGCGCACGGTCCTCGACGGCGGCCCGCCGGACTCCGACGACGACCTGGTGGCCGCCGCCCGCTTCGTCCAGGACCTGGAACGCGACATCACCCAGGGCCGCGCGCCCCGCCGTACCGAAGGAGAAGCTCCGTGACCACCGAACACGAAGAGGCCCGCATGGCGCTGAGCCGGCTGCGCGCCGAGGTCGGCAAGGCCGTCGTCGGGCAGGAGGCCGTGGTCGGCGGGGTCGTGGTGGCGCTGCTCTGCGGCGGGCACGTGCTGCTCGAAGGCGTGCCCGGGGTGGCCAAGACGCTGCTGATCCGGGCGCTGTCGGCGGCGCTGAGCCTGGACACCAAACGGGTCCAGTTCACCCCCGACCTGATGCCCGGCGACGTCACCGGCTCGCTGGTCTACGACGCGCGGACCGCCGCGTTCAACTTCCGCGCCGGGCCGGTCTTCACCAACCTGCTGCTCGCCGACGAGATCAACCGGACCCCGCCGAAGACCCAGGCGGCGCTGCTGGAGGCCATGGAGGAGCGCCAGGTCAGCGTCGACGGAACACCGCGCCCGCTGCCGCAGCCCTTCCTGGTCGCCGCGACCCAGAATCCCATCGAGTACGAGGGCACCTACCCGCTCCCGGAAGCCCAGCTCGACCGTTTCCTGCTGAAGCTGTCGGTGCCGCTGCCGGAGCGCGAGGACGAGCTCAACGTGCTGCGCGCCCACCACCACGGTTTCGACCCGCGCGACCTGAAAGCGGCCGGCGTCACCCCGGTGGCCGGGCCGGCCGACCTGGCCGCCGGGCGCGCCGCGGTGCAGCGGGTGGCGGTCGCCGAACCGGTCCTCGGCTACATCGTGGACCTGTGCCGGGCCACCCGGGCCACCCCCGCCCTGGAACTGGGCGCCTCCCCGCGCGGTGCGACCGCCCTGCTGGCCGTCGCCAAGGCGTACGCCTGGCTCAGCGGCCGCGACTACGTCATCCCGGACGACGTGAAGGGCTACGCCGTACCCGTCCTGCGCCACCGGGTCCGGCTGCGCGCCGACGCCGAACTGGACGGGGTGACCGTCGAGGCCGTGCTGGCCGGTGTGCTCGCCACCGTGCACGCACCCCGCTGATGGTCACCCGGCGTTTCGCCGCCCTGCTCGCGGTGGGCGCGCCGCTGCCCGCGCTGGTGCCCGGGCCGTGGCTCGCGGTGCTCGGCGTGGTGGCGTTCGCGCTCACCGTCGCGCTGGTCGACGTCGCCGTGGCCGGCCCGCTGAGCAAGGTGCGGCTGCAGCGCGACGGGGACCGCACGGTGTGGCTGGGCGGCACCGCCACCGTCCGCCTCACCCTGATCAACGTGGCGAAACGGCCGATGCGGCTGCACGTCCGCGACAGCTGGGTGCCGTCCGCGGGGGCGTGGCCGGCCTGGCACGACGTGTGGCTGCCCCGCGGCGAGCAGCACACCATCACCACCACGCTCGACCCGGTCCGGCACGGTGACCGGCCGGCGGTGCGGGTGACGCTGCGGTCGTACGGACCGCTCGGCATCGCCTACCGGCAGCGCCGCCGCCGGTGGAACGAGCAGGTCACGCCACCGTGGACACTGCGGGTGCTGCCGCGTTTCCCGTCCCGGCGGATCCTGCCGGAGAAACTGGCCCGGATGCGGGTCATCGACGGCTCGGTGGTGGCCCGCGGCCGCGGCCACGGCACCGAGTTCGACGTGCTGCGCGAATACGTGATCGGCGACGACGTGCGCTCGATCGACTGGCGGGCCAGCGCCCGGCACAACGACGTGGTGGTCCGGACCTGGCGCCCGGAACGCGACCGCCGGCTGGTGTGTGTGCTGGACACCGGCCGTACCTCGGCGTTGCGCGTCGGTGACGCGCCGCGCCTGGACGCCGCCATCGACGCCGCGCTGCTGCTGGCCGTCCTGGCCGACCGCGCCGACGACCGGGTTGACCTGCTCGCCCTGGACAGCGCCATCCGCACCCGCGTCGAGGGCGGCGGCCACCGGGCGAAGCTGGCCCGCCTGATCGACGCCATGGCCTCGCTGGAGGCGGCCCCCGCCGAGACCGACTTCCAGCTGCTCGCCCGCGACCTGCTGCGCCGTGACCGGAAACGCTCCCTCGTGGTGATCTTCACGGCCCTGGAGCCGGCCCCGATGATCGAGGGCTTGCTGCCGCTGCTGCCGCGCCTCACGGCGCGGCACAAGGTCCTGGTTGCCGGCGTACGCGACCCGGCCGTCTCCCGCCTCACCCAGGTCCCGGCCACCGCCACCGCGGCCGACGTGCACACCGCCGCGGCCGCCCAGCGCGTCCTCACCGAACGCGACCGCGTCCGCGACGTGCTGGCCCGCTTCGGCGCGACGGTCGTCGACGCCGACACCGGCGACTTCGCCAGCCGCGTCGCCGACGTCTACCTGCTGCTCAAAGCCACCGGCCGCCTCTAGCCGGCTGCCTTCGCCCGGCGAACGCCCGCCCGCGCCAGCACGCCGGGCACCGTGCCGTCCGGCGTGCCCTTGAGCGGGTCCGGGAAGACCACCGGCGCGTCAGCTTGTCGTTCAACCAGTTCGGCCGGGCTTGGTGCCCTTCTTATTGATGTGCCGGTCGCTGGTGTGCCTTGCCGCAGGTTCTGGACGAGGGGCAGCTGAGTATGCGCGGCCAGCAACTCGACGTCGATACGGCCCTGGTTCAGGGCGGCATAGAGACCTCGCCGGCGGGATCCGGTAGCCGTCGTACCTGCTCATCGCTCACATACAGTTCGACCTGAATGCCCACCTGCCGATGATCTCCCGGCTACTACCCAGTGCATTCTCCTGCCGCGACCGCGCGCTACGGACTGTGACGGCGCCGTCGTCAGCCGGTGCACGCTCCTGCCGATGAGCGCGCATGGCCGCCCGGTGTGTCTGGTGCTGACTTTGGTCGGGACGGTGTGCCGGTCAGTCGGGTTGTGTGTCCCACCGACGCGGCAGATCGTCATTTGGTTCCTCCGGGCCGGCGAAGTGGAACGGCACACCGAGATGCTGTACAACAGCCTGGCCCTGTTCGATTGCCTGTTGCGCCTCCTGCCACGGCGCCAGCATGGCTCTGTTGCATTCAGCGATCGCAGGACGCGGTTGGGCCGGTGAGGACCGCCCTCAGATGGCTGCGGCGAGCTCGGTGAACGCGGCGGCGAGCCGTGTCGCCGGCGGGACGTCAGTGGCGAGGTCGCGGTGGCCACGGCGGAGGTTCTGCATGAAGGCGTGTCCAGCAATGACGACCTGCGCCGTCTGATCCGTTCGTAGACCGCGCATCGGCCGTAGCCGGTGTTTGAGCCTGCTGTGATCGGCTTCGATCGCGTTGTTCGCGTACCGCTCGACGCGGTGCCACGCCCCTGGAATGAGCTGGTCAAGGACTGCGGGATAAATCGCGGCGGCGTCAGTGAACATCTCGGCGGGAGTGGTTGCCCTTGACCTTGACATAGGCGTCATCGACGAACCACCTGTCACCGGGCGCGTGCCGAGTGAACCGGGCGGCGTCGGCCAGCAGCGGGGTGAAGCGTTGGACCCACCGGTGGACGGCGACGTGATCGGCCTGCACGCCGCGTTCGGCCAGCAGTTCTTCGACGTCGCGGTACGACAGGCTGTACCGCAGGTACCAGCGCACCGCCACGACGATCACCTCGGCCGGAAACCGGAATCCGACAACGCCGAAATTGGAGGCAGCCATCGGGATGAGCGGATCAACGACTTCACCGCCCCAAGTCTGCCTCGATCACTGCAGCGCTTAGAGGGCATCTGATCCTCTAAGAGGGCATCTGATTCGGATGTGCCCGTTTAGTCAGGTATGGAGACGCAGTCAGCGCCAGCTTTGGGTGGATTCT
>NZ_JBEZZB010000327.1:0-3905 GCF_040638955.1 Actinoplanes sp. NPDC024001 | reverse complement strand
CTTCCGCCGCCGCTGCCTTCAACGATCCCGTGACTCCCACTACCGCAAACGACTCAGCACGCTCGGAAGCTACGAACCGCCGTAGCAGTACTAGGTGGGCTCGGAGTCGAGGGTGCGGCCGTTGATGTGCTGGAACGCGCCCTCGACCAGCTCGCGCAGCACGTCCTGGTCGACGTCAGCGAGCCGCTTGAGGTAGAGGCAGGACTTGCCGGTGCGGTGCGGCCCGAGGCGGCTCATCAGGTCGTCGTAGCCCTCGAAGCCGCTCGACAGGTAAAGGGTGAGGGCCTGCTTGCGCGGCGACAGTGCGACGGCGGGCCAGTCGCCCTCCCGGCCCGAGGCGTATTTGTAGTGGTAGGTGCCGAAGCCGATGATCGCGCTGCCCCACATCGTCGGCTCGGCGCCGGTCACCTCGGCCATCAGCGCGCAGGCGGCCTCGGCGTCCGCGCGGCGTTTCGCATCCGTCACCGTGGCCAGGTAGGTGGCCACGTCCTCGCTGTTACGGGTCGTCTTGGGCTCGGCCATGCCGCCAGCCTAGGAGTATCCGGAGAACTGGGGCATGACCTGATCGGAGGAGGGCTACGCTGCCGGATCATGTGGTGGCGGAGGAAACGCGATCCCGGCATCCTGCGGCACCAGCCGGTGCACGACGGGTTCGTGCCGGCCGAAGGACTCCGTCCGGAGGCCGCCGAGGCGATCGACCGGCACATCGAGCGGCACTTCGGTCCGGTCGAGTCGGTCTACCACGAGATGCTGTCGCACCTGGTCGCCGTGCACGTCCACGTGATCGGGCCGACCGCGGAGCGGCCGTACCGGACGCTGATCACCACGGGGATGAGCGAGCGCCCGATGTCGGTGCCCGCCGAGGCGGAGGTCAGCCCGTACGCCGAGCTGATGATCGCCCTGCCGCCGCAGTGGCCGGTCCCCGGAACCTACCCGTCCGGCGACGAGCGGGCCGACTGGCCGATCACGCTGCTCAAGCAGTTGGCGCGCCTGCCGCACGAGTACCGCACCTGGCTCGGGCACTGGCACACGATCCCGAACGGTGATCCCGCCACGCCGTACGCCCCGGGTGTCCCGTTCACCGGGGTGATCGTCACGCCGATGCTCATGGTGCCGGACGAGGCCCGGACGATCCGTGCCGCCGACGGCACGGAGATCAACCTGCTGGCGTTGGTGCCGCTGCACCCGGCCGAGATGGCGTTCAAGCTGAGACGGGGCAGTGACGCGCTGACCGACGCCCTCGACCGCGGTGGCGTCACCGAGCTGGTCGACCCGGACCGCCCCTCCTGTGTGTAGTCGCGTTGTCACAGTCTGAACGCGCGCTTTCCCGGCGCTGAGCACCCCGCGCAGAGTCCCGATGGGGGACGGATCTGCGAGGGGAGACGCGATGAAGGCTGTCCGGGTGCACTCCTACGGCAAGCGGCCCACGGTCGACGAGGTGCCCGAACCGGCGGTGACCGGGCCCCTGGACGTGCTGGTTCAGGTCGGGGCGGCGGGCCTGTGCCGTACCGATCTGCACATCGTCGAGGGGCAGTGGGCGGAGAAGTCGGGCGTGCGGCTGCCGTACGTGATCGGGCATGAGAACGCGGGCTGGGTGCGCGAGGTGGGCAGCGCCGTCACCAATGTCGCCGCAGGCGACGCGGTGATCCTGCACCCGCTGGTGACCTGCGGGTTGTGCCGGCCGTGCCGGCGCGGCGACGACGTGCACTGCGAGAACTCGCGGTTCCCCGGCATCGACTGCGACGGCGGCATGGCCGACCTGCTGCTGACCAACGCACGCGCGGTGGTGAAGCTGGCCGGCGGGCTGGAGCCGGCGGCGGTGGCCGCGCTGGCGGACGCCGGGCTGACCGCCTACCACGCGGTGCGCAAGGCGCTGCCGCTGCTGCATCCCGGAACGACCTGCGTGGTGATCGGCGCGGGCGGTCTGGGGCACATCGGGATCCAGTGCCTGCTGGCGATGACGGCCACGAAGGTGATCGTGGTCGACCCGAGCGAACGGGCCCGGAACCTGGCCGGCGAGCTGGGCGCGCACGAGGTGACCGACCGCACCGACGAGCTGGCAGGCAGCGCCGACGTGGTGCTCGACTTCGTCGGCGAGCAGGGCGCGGAGGCGGCCGGGCTGGCGATGACCCGGCGGGCCGGCAGCTACTACGTGATCGGGTACGGCGGCGCGGTGAACATCCCGACCATCGACCTGATCTCCACCGAGCGCAACATCGTCGGGAACCTGGTCGGCTCCTACACCGACCTCGACGAGCTGATGACCCTGGCCGCGCAGGGCAAGGTCACGCTGCACACCAGGAAGTACCAGCTCAGCGCGGTGAACGAGGCGATCGACGACCTCGAGACCGGCCGTCTCGCCGGCCGCGCCATTCTCGTTCCCTGAGTCGGGAGACCACCATGTATCAGAATTACTTCGTCGTCGACGCGCACACCCATTTCTGGGACGGCAGCCCGGCCAATCAGATCAACCGGTACGGCGAGGGTTTCATCAAGTGCTTCTACGACTACCACGCCAATCTGTCGCCGGACGAGTACAAATGGCCGCTGGAGGAGTTCGAGCGCTACAGCGAGGAGCGGATGATTCGTGACCTGTTCGAGAACGGTTACGACGACGTCGCGATCCTGCAGTCCACCTATCTGACCGACTGGTACGTCAACGGCTTCAACACCACCGAGCAGAACGGCCGCATGGCCGAACGCCACCCGGGCCGGTTCATCGTGAACGGCCGGTGGGATCCGCGCGACGGCGAGGCCGGGCTGGAGAAGCTGGAACAGCTGCACGAACGCTGGCAGCTGCGCGGGGTGAAGCTCTACACCGCCGAGTGGAAAGGCGACTCCAAGGGCTGGAAACTGTCCGACCCGTGGTCGTACCGGTACCTGGAGAAGTGCCAGGAACTGGGCATCCGCAACATTCACGTGCACAAGGGCCCGACCGTCTACCCGATGAACCGCGACGCCTTCGACGTGGCCGACGTGGACGACGCCGCCACCGCGTTCCCGCAGCTCAACTTCATCGTCGAGCACGTCGGGCTGCCCCGCCTGGAGGACTTCTGCTGGATCGCCACCCAGGAGCCCAACGTGTACGGCGGCCTCGCGGTCGCCATGCCGTTCATCCACAGCCGGCCCCGCTATTTCGCGCAGATCATCGGCGAGCTGCTCTACTGGCTCGACGAGAACCGGATCCTGTTCGGCAGCGACTACGCGATCTGGCAGCCGAAATGGCTGATCGAGAAATTCGCCGACTTCCAGATCCCGGAGGACATGCAGTCCGAGTACGGCGAGCTGACCCCGACGATCAAGCGGAAGATCCTGGGGATCAACGCGGCCCGGCTCTACGACATCAAGGTGCCCGGCGAGCTCGACGTGCCGCAGGAGCCGGTCGACACCGGGCCGGCGATCGCCTCCGGGCCGGCGCTCGCCTCCGGGACCGCCTGATGCACGTCGACGAGGTCTGGGCGGCGCTCGGCCGGGTCCGCGACCCGGAACTCGACCAGCCCATCACCGACCTCGGCTTCGTGGCGGCCCTGCGGGTCGAGTCCGGGCTGGTCCGGGTCGAGCTGCGCCTGCCGACCTATTTCTGCGCGCCGAACTTCGCGTGGCTGATGGTCGCCGACGCCCGGGACGAGCTGGCCGCGCTCGGCGTGGACCGGGTCGAGGTGGTGCTGGTCGACCACTTCGCCGCGGCGGAGATCAACGCGGGGGTGGCGGGGTTCGCGAGCACCGGGTTCGCCACCGACGGCCGGGATCCGGCGCTGGCTCAGCTGCGCGAGACGTTCGACCGCAAGGCGCACACGGCCGCGCAGGAACGCCTCGCCCGGCTGGTGGCGCCGGTGGTGGGGGAGCGGCTGGCGTCGCTCACCCTGGAGGAGGCGGGGCGGCTGGCGCCGGACGCGACCGCCGCG